>NZ_JBHDVN010000019.1:0-56290 GCF_046635365.1 Acinetobacter sp. NIOH-H-8 | reverse complement strand
TTTTGTAGATTAAAGCAATTTAGAGGAATAGCTACTCGATATGACAAGCTCAAAAGAAATTATCAAAGTGCTGTTGCCTTAGCCTGTATATTTTTATGGCTACCTTTATAGGTTTAATTATGAACAGTAAATGTCAACAGACCCTAATATAGTTGATCATTATTCAGACAGATGGCAAAAAGCAGCGCAGCTACCTATTTTTGATCAAGAAATAATAAAGAAGTCAATCCCTGGCTCATTTTTATTAAAAATAGAGATTAAATTTTAAACCGCTTGATATAATCAATAGTGTTGAAAAATAATACAAAATTTTTAAGTTGAATTATTCTTGACGGGTTTTAATTTTTCTTTAAAAACTTGTGTTAAGCTGTGCGACTACATTCAATTTTCCTACCTGAAAATAAACGAAATATTTTAAAAGTCCAAGATATTTCAGACGTAGTTTTCTGATTTGACATCTAGCCGATTTCCTTATTTCACAGTAGAATATGCGCTCTCTCAAGTCACATTGTGGCATGGTCGCTCGATCATCCCGTGGAGCCAAAATCAGCATGTTTATCGTTGCCGGTGCACCTGCACATTCTTCTTTTAAGAAAGCTCAACTACTCACACGTTTATCGTCAATTAGTTCTGTTCAATCACTAGAAAGTCAATTTGTTTATCTTTTTGACCAAGCGCTCAACGAGCAACAACAGCAATCCGCTTTACAGCTTCTCAACGATGGTCAATCATTTGAACTGCGCCAGGCTGCAAGTGATGAAATCCAGATTCTGGTGACACCGCGTGTCGGCACGATTTCACCGTGGTCATCAAAGGCAACTGATATTTTTGCCAACTGTAATACACCGGTTCATCGTTTAGAACGCGGTGTTTTGTTTACTTTGAAGGGCGAAAAAGAGCTTTCTAAAGAAGCATTACAGATCTTGCATGACCGCATGACTGAAAGCGTTTTCAATGCGATTGAAGATGCTGCAGTATTATTTACTGAAACTGCTCCGAAACCTTTGAACTCGATTGATATTCTGGGTCAAGGTAAAGAGGCATTGGTTAAAGCCAATAATGAATTCGGTTTTGCGCTGTCTGAACAGGAAATTGATTACCTGACAGAGGCATTTACTAAACTGGGTCGTAACCCGAACGACATCGAACTGATGATGTTTGCTCAGGCAAACTCAGAGCACTGCCGTCATAAAATCTTCGGTTCTGAATGGACGATTGATGGTGAAGTTCAACCATTGTCATTGTTCCAGATGATCAAAAATACCTATAAAGAATCACCAACAGACGTATTGTCGGCTTATAAAGACAACGCATCGGTGATTGTTGGTTTTGATACGCAACGTTTCTATCCAACTCAAGAAGATAACGGTCAACACGTTTATAAATACAAGAGTCAAGCCGCTCACATCCTGATGAAAGTGGAAACTCATAACCACCCAACAGCGATTGCACCATTTGCTGGTGCCGCAACAGGTTCAGGCGGTGAGATTCGTGACGAAGGCGCGACTGGTCGTGGTGGTAAACCTAAAGCGGGTTTAACTGGTTTCACCGTATCTAACCTGAATATTCCTGGCTTCGAACAGCCTTGGGAAGAAAACTACGGCAAACCGTCACGTATGGCATCTCCATTGCAGATCATGATTGAAGGTCCATTGGGTGGCGCAGCGTTTAACAACGAATTTGGTCGTCCAGCGCTGACTGGTTATTTCCGTACTTTCGAACAAAACGTCAATGGCGAAGTGAAAGGCTTTCATAAGCCAATCATGATCGCGGGTGGTTACGGTAACATCCGTCCAGACCACGTTGAGAAAGATGCTATCCAGCCGGGTGATCTGTTAATCGTTCTAGGTGGTCCAGCCATGCTGATCGGCCTTGGCGGTGGTGCAGCATCTTCTGTAGATAGCGGTAAACTGGGTGAGAACCTGGACTTTGCTTCGGTTCAACGTGAAAACCCGGAAATGGAACGCCGTTGTCAGGAAGTGATCGATACTTGCTGGCGCATGGAAGATGGAAACCCAATTGTTTCTGTACATGACGTCGGTGCGGGTGGTATTTCGAATGCGATGCCTGAGCTGGTAAACGATCATGAGTTAGGTGCAGTACTGGATCTTCGTAAGATCCCATCGCTTGAGCCAGGCATGTCGCCAATGGAAATCTGGTCAAACGAAGCGCAAGAGCGTTATGTGCTTGCGATCCGTCCAGAATCTTTACCATTGTTTGAATCTATCTGTGCACGTGAACGCTGTCCGTTTGCGGTACTGGGTGAAGCAACTGAAGCACGTCATCTGACTGTTGAGGATCCATTGTTCGGCAACAAGCCTGTGGATATGCCAATGCAAGTGATGCTTGGTGGTACACCACGTATGAGCCGTTCATATGAAACTGCTCCGCGTAAAGGCGATGACTTTGATGCGTCTAAAGTCACTGATCTGAAAGATGCGATTTATCGCGTGATCAAGAATCCAACAGTTGCATCTAAATCATTCCTGATCACCATTGGTGACCGCTCGATTACCGGTATGGTTGCACGTGATCAAATGGTTGGTCCATGGCAGGTTCCTGTAGCAGATGCTGCAGTAACGACTACCAGCCTTGTCGGTTACACGGGCGAAGCAATGGCAATGGGGGAACGTCCACCAGTTGCATTGTTAAACCCAGCGGCTTCTGCACGTTTATCAGTTGCTGAATCGATCTCGAACATCATGTCTGCGAAGATTGATCAGATCAGCGACATCAAACTGTCTGCAAACTGGATGGCGGCTGCAGGTCAACCGGGCGAAGACCAAGCCTTGTTTGAAGGCGTAAAAGCCATTGGTATGGAAATGTGTCCAGCGCTGGGCATTGCAATTCCAGTCGGTAAAGACTCATTGTCAATGCGTACCACCTGGAATGACGAAGGCGAAGACAAATCTGTTACTTCTCCAATGTCAGGCGTGATCACTGCATTTGCACCTGTAACTGATGTTCGCAAAACATTAACCCCTGAGCTGAAAAATATTGAATCTGTACTGGTTCGTATTGATCTGTCTAAGGGTCAGTTCCGTTTAGGCGGTTCGATCTTGGCTCAGGTATACAAAGCAATTGGTTCAGTGACTCCTGATGTCGATAGCTTTGATGACTTCAAAGCATTCTTCGCACTGGTTCAAGACTGGAACAACCGTGGTCTGATCAAGGCTTACCATGACATCGGTGATGGTGGTTTACTGGCAACTGTTGCGGAAATGATGTTTGCTGCACGCCTAGGCGTAGCGCTAGAAGACCAATCAGTTGAAGCATTGTTCGCTGAAGAAATCGGTGCAGTTCTGCAAATAGCGAAAGCAGATTGGGAAGCATTACAAGCAGAAATCACTACTTCTACTCTAAAAGATGCGATCTCTGTAGTAGGTACAGTGAACAGCTCTGACCAGTTATCTGTAAATGGTTTAGTACTTGACCGTGCTGATTTACAAGTCGCTTGGACTGAAGTTTCTCATCAAATCCAGCGTCTGCGTGACAACGTAGAAACTGCAGATCAAGAATTTTCGTTGGTTACTGACAAATCACACAAAGGTTTGATTGCTCAACCGACATTTGATCTGAACGAGCAAATCGAAGCGCCGTACATCAATTCACGTCGTCCAAATATGGCAATTTTGCGTGAACAGGGTGTGAATGGTCATGTAGAAATGGCAGCAGCATTCGACAAAGTCGGCTTCAATACTGTTGACGTACACATGAGCGATCTTCTAGCTGGCCGTATCAGCCTGGATGACTTCGAAGGTCTGGTCACATGTGGTGGCTTCTCTTACGGTGACGTATTGGGTGCAGGTGGTGGCTGGGCGAAATCAGTATTGTTCAATCAGCAACTTCGTGACCAATTCGAGAAATTCTTTAACCGTCAGGAGACCTTCTCTCTAGGGATCTGTAATGGTTGTCAGATGCTGTCACAATTAACTCCACTGATTCCAGGTGCAGATGCTTGGCCTCGTTTCCATCGCAACAAGTCAGAAGTATTTGAAGCACGTAGCGTTAATATTCGCGTAGAGAAATCTCATTCTGTATTGCTAGAAGGTATGGAAGGTTCAATTCTTCCAATCGCTGTGGCACATGGTGAAGGTCGTGTGGTTGCATCAGCTGAAAGCATTGCTGCATTGAATGCCAATAACCAGGTGATCATGCGCTATGTGGATAGCCAAGGTAATGCGACTGAGCAATATCCATTGAACCCGAATGGTTCGCCTGAAGGGATCTCTGGTGTAACTTCGAAAGATGGTCGTGCGACGATCCTGATGCCACACCCTGAGCGTAACTTCCGTGCGATCCAGCACTCTTGGAAACCAGAAGACTGGGATCAGGACGGTGCATGGTTACGTATGTTCCGTAATGCGCGTAAGTTCATTGGCTAATCTGATTTAGCTTCAAAAAAGGGTCGCAGTAGCGGCTCTTTTTTATTATTAGAATTTTAAGTGACCCAGCAAAGCTAGAAAAATCATTTACTTTTGTTTAGACTAGCTTCATCAATTGCCACCAGTGGGTGGCTTTTTGCTTTTTAAGCAGTTTGAAACATTTATTTAATTTTCTCCCGCTGAACTGGTTTAGATTTTGCTTTTATATCTGCACAGAAATGATATTGTGTAAATAATGCACAATATTTATGCACTTTAAAGGAAAGATGGTATAGATCAGTTCAGTATCAACACTCAAGAATGAGGTGATGACATGGCTAAGACGCTCAGAATAATGGATAGAACAGAATTACGTCAGAAAGGTTGGTGGTTATTTGGTTTTGTTGTTGGCCTACAGGTACTGTTCTTGGTAGGTAGTTATTTGCTACAGGGTTCTTGATCAACAGATTTAAAAAAGCCACCGAGAGGTGGCTTTTTCATTTTTAAAATTATATATTTGTTGAAAATGGGTGAAAAATATAAGATGGATAATCAGGAAAAATTAATAAAAATAGAAACTATTCAGAATTTACTTATAGCTCGTGCTACAGGTAGTAATGAAAATACTAGCGAATATGAAACTTTAAGATTCTATTTATTAAAAGAAGCTGATATTAAAAATTTATTACCAAAATACATTCTAACGTGTAGAAATCTACAGCAATTTTGGCAATTTATTAAATTTGAATATGCAACATATGCTGAAAGACGGGATTTCATTTGGAAGTCCTTTCAACCCATATTAGAAAAACTAGAATTTAGTAGTGAAGTCCCTTCTGATCAAATTATAAAGAATGTCGTTCAAAATATAGATTCATATTATATCCATACAATCTGGAACAAAGCCTTAGAAAGAAGAACGACTGATCCAGATGGTGCAATTACTCTGTCTAGAACTCTTTTAGAGTCAACATGCAAACATATCCTAGATGAGCTAAGTGTAGAATACGGTAATGCTCCAGATATAAACCAGTTGTATAGATTAGTCAGTAGTAATTTAAACTTGTCTCCATCACAGCATACAGAGCAGATATTTAAGCAAATCTTAGGTGGCTGTAGTGCGATAGTTGAAGGTTTAGGCTCATTAAGAAATAAAATCAGTGATGCTCATGGTCAAGGTAAAAATAATGTGAAGCCTTCTCCTAGACATGCTGAGTTTGCAGTAAATTTAGCAGGAACAATGGCAGTTTTTTTATTTTCTACTTGGGAAATGAAAAAAGAAAAGACATAAAACAGACTACCTTTTGATGGTCTTTGACAGGATACTTACACAGCCAGTTGAATTTCCTTTAACCTCACCTTCAGCGTATTTTCATAATCAAACTGATCATTGGTACTATCCTATAACGCCAAACTACATAACCATCCGGACGAACCAGAACTGCCACAGATTCATGAATTTCAGACTTAGCAATCCAGGTGCTATACACATCATGAGAAACAATCCGAATCACATCCAAATATGGCAAGTTCAGTGATTCAGCTGCCTGACCCCCGCTTTCACCCGATTCAGTGTCGAATACTGTGTCATGCAAGACACCATGTGTAAACTTGATACAGGCATAAATGTATGAGGGGGCAAAATCTAGCCATGTATAAAAGGTAGTTATATGAGTATTAGCATAAGCTATTGATCTATTAATATTTTCAATATGTTGGCCTAAATCGTAAGATAAGTACCTATTTTTTGAAGTGAGCAATCTATGGAACTTAGACATTTACGCTATTTTATTACCGTAGCGCAGGAGCAGAGTTTCACTAGGGCTGCTGAAAAACTGTTTACGGCTCAACCTTCTTTAAGCCAGCAGATTAAAGATCTGGAGCAGGAAATTGGTGTTAACCTGTTTGAACGTTCTTCACGAAAAATACAGTTAACCCATGAAGGCAAAGCCTTTTTAATCTATGCAGAAAAAGCTCTGGAAAATGCCAAATTGGCTGTTGCATCAGCACGACAGGTGGCCCAGCAGAAAAATAATCAGATTCATATTGGCTTTCTGAATGTTGCCGAACTAAAAGTTATGCCACATATTTTGGCCAAGCTGAAAAAGACCATGCCAGATTTAAAAATTCATCTGCATAGCCTGTTCTGTCTGGAACAGCTTCAACATCTAAAAAATGCTGAATTAGATCTAAGTATTACCCGTTTTCAGCTGGATCATCCGGATTTTGAAAATATCCATTTATTGACGGAACAAATTCACTTGGTTGCAGCCAAGCATTTGCACCCAACCGATCGGATACTGAAATTACAGGAACTAAAAAATCATACAATTATTATGTGTGATCAGAATGCATCACCCATATTTTACGAAAGACTCAATGCCTTGATGTCCTTTGATCAGCTAAAGCATGATCAGGTGCTGTGAACGACCAATGTGCTACAGCATATTAACCTGATCAATATGGGGGTGGGTTTTAGTTTTGCTCCCGATTATCTATTACGTTTCCTGAATGATGAAGTGAAAGTGATCCAGACAGATCGACCTTTACCCCAGGTAGAACTATATGCAACATTTAACAAGAAATCTCAAAATCCAGCATTGAATATTATTACCGACGCCCTTAACAATACGGTAAATGCTTGAAAAAATTGTAGGGATATATGCTTAAACTGATTTATTACGTACCAGATGAAAACCTGGAGGAAACCAAGAAGGCCGTCTTTGCAGCAGGTGCGGGTGGGATTGGTGAATATACCGATTGTGCCTGGCAAGTGCTGGGAACTGGACAATTTAAGCCGCAGCAAGGCGCAGATCCTCATATTGGGGAAATCGGCCAATTGGAAAATGTGGAAGAATGGCGGATCGAAATTCTTGTACCTGATGAAAAGGCGGTTGAAGTGGCTAAGGCTCTAAAAGACAGTCATCCTTATGAAGAACCGGCATTTGAATTTATCCAGCTCTTAGATATAAAAGTTTAAATTTTAGAAGTGATATAAACCGACGGTGCATTAGTGTTGATGTGCCGTCTATATATTAAAAACACCTAATCTGCTTTTATTATTATAAAATTTATCAGAACAACTTAAATAAAAGAATAAACTAAGGAGTATAACAATGCAGTTGCCAAAACCGCTGAGCATCATACGGCTTTGTTGCATAAACCTAGCCTAGAAAGATTATTCAGTCCTATAATTTCAATATGAATAAACCTGCTCCTAAAATTTATCGTATAACCAATTGGTCTTCATATAACCGAGCACTCATTAATCGTGGAAATATTGCCATTTGGTTTGATCCTGCTACGCAATGGTATGCCCCATCAAAAGGCAAACAAGGACGAAATCAAACTTACTCTGACACAGCTATCCAATGTTGCCTAATGATTAAATCTCTCTTTCGATTGTCCTTACGTATGGTCACTGGCTTTGTTCAAAGTCTCATCCATCTTTGTGGGTTAAATTGGGTAGCGCCAGACTACACTACAATTTGTAGACGACAACAGCGTATTGATACTACGATTGGCTATCAAAAAAGTAGTGATGGACTACATCTACTTGTCGACTCTACTGGCTTAAAGTTTATAGGTGAAGGTGAACGGAAACGAAAGAAACATCAGCCTGAATATCGTCGACAATGGCGCAAACTTCATATTGGTATTGATATGCCGACACCTTGCAAATACGTGCAGTACAGCTCACTACAAATAATGTGAGCGATTCACAAGTACTCGATGATTTAGTTACTCAAATTCCTTTAGACGAACGAATTGATTCGGTCTATACCGATGGTGCTTATGATACGAAGTACTGCAGACAAGTCATTTTAGATCGAGATGCACATGCGGTCATTCCACCAAGAAAAAATGCGAAGCCATCGAAAGATAAAAAGATGGGCTCGCTAGAACGCAATGAATTGCTTCGAACAATTAAGCGTTTAGGAAGAACTATTTGGAAGAAATGGTCAGGCTATCATCGGCGAAGTTTGGTTGAAACCAAGATGCATTGCATCAAATTGTTGGGGGATAAACTCAGTGCGAGAAATTTTCAAAGCCAAATCAATGAGATTCATGCACGTGTGGCAGTATTAAATAAATTTACGGACTTAGGCAGACCACATACCCGAGTTGTCACTTAAATTTGAGTAGATATGAGAAATCTTTACTTTTAATTCTTTGTGCAACAAAGCCTTTTTCTAATATACTTAATTAATCGACATCCATGTCATCAAATATTAAGTAAATTAATATTCTTAAATCCTTTAAATACTATTTTTAAACTCAAACCTTCTGAATAAACAGCTCACGATCAAAACGATACTGTGGGAAGAACACACCATCTTTGGCACGTTCACCAGCACCAATCACCATCACTGGATATTGCTGGTCATTCAGATCTAGAAGTTCACGAACCATTGGTTCATCGAAGCCTTCCATCATACAGCTATCAAAACCATAAGCACGTAAAGCCAGAACCAGATTTTCACATGCCAGTGCTGTGGTTTTACTTGCCCATAGCTTGGCATCGGCTGGACTAAATGCAGAAACTGGCATTTGTTTATCGAGTGTACGAGCTACTTTGAAAGCAACTTTCTTAAAGTTACCAAAGGCATTCAAATAACCGGTCTTGTAGTTGTAGGGGAATGTACTTATAGTACTTTTTAATGGCTGGAGGCGCCTCAGGAAATGGAAACTCGCTGATATTCAGTTTTGCCATTTCATCTATACGGTCAGTACGTGCCACACAGACAATCAGCTCTGAAGCCGTTTTAGCAGCAAGCTGGCTCATACATGCTTTAACCAGACGTTTTTTCTTGGATGGGTTCTGCACCACATAAAAAGTCCACGGCTGCAGGTTTGAGGAGTTTGGCGCCAGCAAGGCTAAATCCAGACAGGCATCGAGGACCTCGGCAGGAATTGGCTTTTTGGTAAATTTACGTACAGAACGGCGGCTTTCGATGACCTTTCGGAAATTGTCTACATCAATATCCTGAGGAGCAGGTTCATAATAACGTTTCTTTTCAGGATTTGAACTATCGGTTGTTTGAGAAGTCGTTTGGTAGTTTTCATTATTCATAAGCTAGATTCTTTCAAAAAAATAAAAGATTGAGGCAGTCTAAACTGCCTCAATTAAAAGATAAGTTTCAGAATTAGTTGAATTGTGTGAAATCAGGTTTCCGTTTTTCCATAAAGGCCTGAACAGCTTCCGTCATTTCAGGTGAACCCACACGTTTCATAAATATCTCAGCTTCATCATCAATACACTCGATAGTTTCAGCCAGATTATGCTTCATCAGTGCTTTGGTTTGTTTAATAGAAGCCAGGGGTAAAGCAGCAAGAGTTTTTGCCTGTTTTTCAGCAGCAGCATAGACATCTTCTTCAATGCTATTTACCAGACCTGCACCCAATGCCTTTTCACTATTAAACCGTTGTGCAGTAAGTAACAGTTCAGCTGCTTTATGATAACCCGCTTGTTGTACCAGCAGCTTGCTTGAAGCACCTTCAGGCGACAGGCCAAGGCTAACAAACGGAATCTGGAACAGGGCAGTATTGTCACTATAAACCAGATCAGCATGCAGCAGAATCGTTACCCCGATCCCAATCGCAACGCCACGAACGGCAGCAATTAAAGGCTTGGAAAATTTTGCAGCGGACTTCAACAGCACAAAAGGAGGGGTATCGCCAGCCTTACCTTGTAGAGGCGTCTGAATAAACTTCATGAAGTCCTGCATGTCATTGCCGGCACTAAAGTCTGCATCCTGACCACGTAGAATCACGACACGCACACTACTATCCTGATCTGCTTCATCCAGTGCCTGTGCGATCCATAGATATAGTTCGCCGTAAAGCGCATTTTTTGCCTCAGGACGGTGAATGGCTAAGGTCAGTACGCCATTGTCTAAATTCGCATTTAAATGCTGATGCGGTTGTTGAATACAGCTCAGTGTCATCGTACTATCCTTGCTTTATTAATATGAATTTATTGGCGCTTATTATGTCGCAAAAAATTCCCTGTGGCATAACTGATGCGTTCATAAAAGTAAGATGTGCTATGAAGTATAAATTTGATTACCTAGTGTTTATTGGTCGTTTTCAACCTTTCCATCTGGCCCATATGCAAACGATTAAAATTGCCTTGCAGCAAAGCCAGCAGGTGATTCTGGCATTAGGCTCAGCACAGCAAGAACGCAATATTAAAAATCCATTTCTAGCCACTGAACGTGAAGAAATGATCCTGTTGAATTTTTCTGAAGCAGATCAGAAGCGCATTAAATTTGTCCATGTCATTGATGTCTATAATGATGAAAAATGGCAAAAACTGGTGAAATCGCTGGTGTCTGAAGTAGTTGAACCAGAAGCAAAAGTTGGTCTAATTGGACACTTTAAAGATGAATCTTCTTATTATTTAAGTTTATTCCCTGAATGGGAAATGGTGGAACTCGATAGCTTGGTCGGTGCAATTTCAGCGACTCCTTTACGTGAAGCGTATTATCGCGGTGAAGTGGTGGAATCAGCTTTTCCTTTAGGCACCAGTGAATTTTTACATAAATTTAAAAATAATGAGATTTATCAACAATTGGTCAACAAGTTTGAACTAAATGATAAAACAAATCTGGGCTGAAACCGTTTTAAGGTAGTGAGTTCATTTGATTGTTAAGGATGAACACAATGAATCTATTGCTGAAACATATAGCTTATGCGGGCGCTCTATCTGCTATGTGTATATCGGCTGCGTATGCTAAAAGCTGGACATTGACGCCTCAAAGTAGTGTCGGCTTTAGCATTAACTCCTTGGGTTTGAATGTTGTAAAGGGAAATTTTCAAGAGTTCAAGGCAACCATGCAGTTTGATCTTGATCGGCCACAACAGTCATCTACTGAGTTCACTATGCAGGTCGATAGCCTAGAGGTTTCCAAACCTAGCCTTAAAAATATGATTATGGGTGAGGACCTGTTTCATGCATCTCGCTATAAAACAGTCAATTTCAAAAGTACGCAGTTTAAGCCAAATGGTACGAATCGTTATCAGGTCATGGGTCAACTCACTCTAAGAGGTGTTACTCGACCAGTGGTATTCGATACCACGCTGACACCGAACAAGGGTAATCCTAATTTACTCGATGTGAAATCCACCACGGTGATTAATCGTTCAGATTTTGGGATGAAGAAAGCCACTGCAGGCGTGGGTGAAAAAGTTAATATTCATTTAATGGGACAGTGGAAAACCCAATAATGTGATATTCAATTTCTGTGAATTCGGCAGGACACAATAGAACTGTTTAATGAACTGGATTATTCATACATTGTTCTGCCTGTTCCAGAATGACTTTGGTTAACTGTTTTAGAGCGGGAGACTGCTGTTTCCAGTGATGCCAATATAAAGGTACATCACAACTGCATTCAGGTAGTATCTCGATCAGTGTCCCATTTTGAATCCGGTCCGCAATTTGATAGTCCGGCACTAAACCGTATCCTAATCCTGAAAAAATAGCATCCGCAAAGGCGGTCGAGGAGGGGATATAGTGAAAAGGAAAACATTGCTGGTTTAAGCCAAATTGAGCCAACAGTAGATGGCTATGTAAATGATCCTGATCATTATAAATCACAGCGGGTGCCTTACGCAGTGATTCCCGGTGAATGCCTTGTTTAAACCAGGAATGCACAAAGGCAGGTGTTGCGACCATTCTATAATGCATCTGTCCAATAAAATGAGCCTTACAGCCCGGCATGGCTTCACTTTCACTGCTAATACAGGCATTGACTTGACCCTGCTCTAGAAGCTTATGAGTTTCACTTTGAACAGCAACCTGAAGATTCAAAGTAATTTTCTCTGCAAGCAGAGTGGTGTTCAGACAGGGAAATAACCAGGTCGCAAGAGAATCCGCATTTACCGCAATATGAATCGAGCTAAATTCTGCTTTATTTTGACCATTTAATTGCTGGATCAATTGCTGCTGTAACAGGCGTTGATGCTGCAAATAATTCAGTAAGGTTTGACCGGCATTGGTCACTTTACAAGGACGCTCACGTAGCACCAGAACTTGCCCCAAATCTCTTTCCAGATTCTGTACTCTTAAAGTGACTGCTGAAGCCGTAATATTTAATACTTTTGCGGCAGCATCAAAACTTTGGGTTTCTGCGACGGCTAAAAAAGCATCACAGTTTTTAGAATTAAGTGGCATAGTTTACCTAAATAAAATTTAGTCTGAATGATATTTTCCTAATTATATTTAATTGAAAAGAATAACATAGATAATGATCTCCATCTTTATAATTCCATGATATTCCAATGTTAAATGCATATATACAAGGTCTGGCGGTAGGCTTTAGCCTGATTATTGCCATTGGTGCGCAAAATGCTTTTGTATTGAAACAGGGCTTGAAACAGCAGTATGTCTTTGCGATCTGTATGTGTTGTGCCTTATCTGATGCGATATTGATTTTTGCTGGTGTTCTGGGATTTTCACAATTGATGCTGGTCAATCCGCACTGGATCAATATGGCGAAATATCTAGGCGCGACTTTTCTGGCGATCTATGGCGCTCAGCATTTTTATCAGGCCTGGAAGAATGAGCAGCGTCTGAACACAGATCAAAAAGATGTGCCTTCTTTATATAAAGTTTTGCTGATTTGTTTGATGCTGACCTGGCTCAATCCGCATGTCTATCTGGATGCTTTGGTCTTGATTGGTTCCATCTCCACCCAATATTCCAATGCACAGATACAATTTGCCTTAGGAGCGATTAGTGCGTCCTTTGTATTCTTTTTTGGACTGGGCTATGCAGCACGTTATTTGCAACCTATTTTTCAGCGACCACAAGCCTGGAAAATATTGGATATACTTATTGGCTGTGTAATGTGGTCGATTGCGGTTTCTTTAGTGAACTGAATTATTCTTTGCAGCAACTCTAAAGAAAAAGGCATGATATTTCTATGCATGCCTTTTTGATTCTATGAAACACCTTAAGCAGCCTGTAAAGCTTTCAAATCTTCTAAAACCTGTTCAGCATGGCCAGCAGCTTTCACCTTACGGTATTCTTTGACCAGTTTGCCATTATGGAAAATGAAGGTAGAGCGCTCAATGCCCATCACTTTCTTGCCATACATATTCTTTTCTTTAATGACATCAAAGTGTTTACATAACACTTCTTCTTCATCGCTGATCAGATTAATGATCAGATTCTGTTTTTCAGTAAAGTTCTGGTGCGCTTTAACCGAATCACGTGATACGCCCAGAATAGTCGTATTCAGTGCATCAAACTGATCTTTTAAACAAGAGAAACCGACTGCCTGAGTGGTACAGCCAGGTGTCGAATCTTTAGGATAAAAATAGATAATTAACCATTCTGCATCCAGTTGGGCCAGATTAATTTCACCTGTAGTGGTCGGAAAAGTGTGCTCAGGTAAGCTGATCTCAGACATGATCTCTCCAATTTTTCTAAATTTTTTCAAAAAAATAAGCCACATTATAGTGGCTTATTCTAGAAAAATATCCGTCAGGATTATTTCTTTTGAGCGGCTTTATTGGCTTCTGCAGCAAGTGAGTTTAATTTACCTGCGAGCTGTGGGCCTACACAAGACTGCACATTCTGGCTTTGTTTTTTAACAAAGTCTAAAGTAGCAGGGTTTTTCTTCTGGTTAATGGTGCTTTGAATCTGCCATTTCTGAGCTTGAGTCAATTTACCTTCTGCATCCACTTCACATGTACAAAGCTTATTCACATCAGACTGAGTCAGTTTTTTGTACTTCACTGCCTGTTTGTAGGGAATAGCGCAGGCTTTAATTAAACCGTCACGCACATTTGAACTGCTTCCAGCATTTTTCATGGCAGTTGTATATTCTTTTTTCATCGCCTCAAATTCTGCTTTTGCCTTAGCTTGATCATTATTTGCAAAAGATGCAGTTGAAAATAGGGCAGACAAAGAGAGTAGGCTAGTCGCAAGTAATTTGGCTTTAATATTCATAATATGGATTTATAACCTTGATCGATTTTAAAGGTAATAACGTGTCGGGTCTTCAACACCTGCATCAGCAAAACCTTGCTTGCGTAAACGACAACTGTCACATGTTCCACACGCACGTCCTTGGTCATCTGCTTGGTAGCAAGATACCGTTTGACTGTAGTCTACGCCATGTTCTAGGCCTAAGCGAATGATATTTGCTTTGGATAAATGTAACAAAGGTGTTTCAAATTTCAGGGCTTGACCTTCAACACCGACCTTGGTTGCAAGGCGTGCCATATTGGCAAAAGCTTCAATAAATTCCGGGCGGCAGTCTGGATAACCTGAATAATCCACCGCATTAATCCCGATCACAATTGCCTCTGCACCGAACACTTCTGCAGCGGCCAAAGCATAAGATAAGAAGATGGTATTTCGTGCAGGCACATAGGTTACAGGAATACCTTCCTGCAATTGATCCGGTACCTCAATGCTATGATCAGTAAGGGCTGAGCCGCCCAGGTTACCTAAATCAATATTGATGACACGATGTTCTACTCCCGAGCGTTGAGCCAGCGCACGAGCTGCATCAAGTTCTGTAGTGGAACGTTGGCCATACATAAAACTCAGTGCGATACATTCATAGCGTGCCTGCGCCCAAGCCAGACAGGTTGTTGAATCTAATCCGCCAGATAACAATACAATGGCACGAGGGCGCATAACAAATACTCCAATATAGTAAATTTACAAAAATTAACGACCAGTTTCATCATTCCATAACAACTTGTGCAGCTGCAGCTGGAAACGAACAGGGAGATGGTCTTCTAAAATCCATTGAGCCAGATCACGTGCCAATTGTGGCAAGCGCGCAGCTCCTTTTTCAACTGCAAATGCAGGGGAGAACCAGACCGTGCTGACTTTTTCATTTAACTGGTACTGTTCTACCTGCTGTTTTGACCATTCATAATCTTCACGATTACAGATTACAAACTTAATCTGGTCATGCTGAGTTAAATGATCCAGATTTGTAAGCAAATTTCGTGCAACTTCACCTGAAGTTGGTGTTTTTAAATCTAGAACTTTGGATACACGTGTATCCACTTTAGAAACATCTAACGCACCACTGGTTTCTAAAGAAACTTCACAGCCTAAATCTGCAAGTCGTTGCATCAGAGGTAGGGCGTTCGGTTGCGCTAATGGTTCACCACCGGTTACACAGACATAAGGCGTTTTAAAATCAAGCGTGGTCTGGATGATGTCATCTAAAGATTTGCGTTCACCACCTTCAAAAGAATACGTAGTATCACAATAGGTACAGCGCAGCGGACATCCGGTTAAGCGAATAAATACGGTCGGTAAACCTGCGGTATTGGCTTCACCTTGTAATGAATAGAAGATCTCCGTAATGCGTAAGCCCGCAGACGGATCAGAAACTGGAATTGCGGAAGATCGAAGCGTATTCATAACAACATTAACCACTGAAAAATAAATAACAATGTATAAAAATAAAAATCCCTACGATCATTGCTGACCGTAGAGACGAGGAGCGGTTGAAGCTCCGAGGAACACAAATGTTTCCTCTAAGTTAAGACATCTTAGTCTTCGCGTAGCAGATCGTTCAGGCTAGTTTTAGCACGAGTTTTCGCATCTACTTTTTTCACGATTACAGCTGCATATAAGCTGTATTTACCACATTTAGATGGCAGGCTGCCTGATACCACAACAGAACCAGCAGGTACGCGGCCATAATGGATTTCGCCAGTTTCTCGGTCATAAATCTTGGTAGATTGACCAATGAATACGCCCATTGAAATGACAGAACCTTCTTCAACGATTACGCCTTCAACGATTTCAGAACGTGCACCGATGAAACAGTTGTCTTCAATAATTGTTGGGTTAGCTTGAAGCGGTTCAAGAACACCACCGATTCCTACACCACCTGACAAGTGAACATTTTTACCGATTTGAGCACATGAACCTACAGTTGCCCAAGTATCGACCATCGTACCTTCATCTACATAAGCACCGATGTTCACATAAGAAGGCATCAGTACCACGTTTTTCGCCTGGAAAGAACCTTTACGCGCTACCGCCGGAGGAACAACACGTACGCCAGCAGCTTTAAACTGCTCATCAGTCCAGTCAGAGAATTTAGTATCTACTTTGTCGTAGAAGCGAAGATCACAAGCTTCCATTGGTTTGTTATCGTTTAATTTAAATGATAACAATACCGCTTTCTTAATCCATTGATGAACAACCCATTCACCTTCGATTTTTTCAGCAACACGTAAAGTACCATTGTCCAGGCCAGCAATTACTTCCTCAACTGCTTGACGGATTTCAGCAGGGCAATCTGCTGCTGTGAAATTCGCACGGTCTTCAAACGCTTGTTCAATGATTGTTGAAAGCTGAGACATGATCTTCCTTCCAGAAAAAAATTTCCGATATTTTACACTATATTGCTCTAAAAAGATGGAAAACTAAGAAGGGTGCTGAATTAAATTCGCAAGTAAAGTGATTAGTATCATTTTCGTATTTTAGATATGTACAAACATTGTTTAAAAAAGGCTTATCATTCAACAAGAAAAATTAATATGTATCAAAAAATAACAAAAGCCCAGCAAAACACGAATAAAAAATATTCATTGGCTCCTTTATATTGAGCTCATCACGAATAACTAATGATGAAAAAAAAGTTCTTTTGAGGAGAGAAATAATGAAAGCTTTATATCAACTTTTAGCAGTATCCGTTCTAGCTGCCACAGCTGGATCTGTCATGGCTGCTGATGAGACAATCGTAACAGATGAAGGCGTAGCTGAATTCTCTTTCTTTAAACCTGCAGCTGTTCGTGCTGAAGTCGGTACTACCGGTTACGGTGGCGCGATCTCTTGGAATGCTAACCCTTATGTAGGTGTTACTCTAGGTTATAATGGTGGTGATATTTCTTGGACTGATGATTTATCAATCAATGGTACAAAATATGACCTAGATATGGATAATAACCTGACTTACTTGAATGCTGAGATTCGTCCTTGGGCGAACTGGTTCTATATGGCTGCCGGTGTAGCATATATTGATAATGATTACGATCTATCTCGCCGTATTGGTAGTGGTGAAACTTTAAGCATTGATAACAATGACTATCAACTTGCTGCTGGTGCTACAGAAGGTCGTGTAAATGGTAAGTTATCTTACAAAAATAATATTGCTCCGTATGTAGGTCTTGGTTTCTCTCCAGCAATTACTAACCGTTGGGGTGTATTTGGTGAAATCGGCGCATACTACAATGGTAACCCAACTGTGGATTTAACTGCTACAGGTCTTGCACCAGTAGAAGGTTCTCCTAGCGTAGGTACAGCGATTGAAAATGAAGAGCGTAAAATTCGCGAAGATAATAAATATGAATGGTTCCCAGTGGCAAAACTGGGTGTAAGCTTCCGCTTCTAAGCTGTAGCTGCTAAGCCTAATAAAAAAACGAGCTTCGGCTCGTTTTTTTATTTATTAAAAGCTATTGAAAATGATAGCCCAACTTCATACCTAGGATCCAGGCACTGTTATCAGAAACTGCGGATAAACCTGCGATCTGCGGCGTAATAGGTTCGGATAAGGAAATTTCAGGTTTTTGAAACTTTAAATAATATAGTCCTGTAGCAATATCCCAGGTTTCTTGAATCTTATAAAGATGACCTAGTCCGATGCCCCAATAGCCATCACTCGGATTCAGGGTTGAAGCCGGATTTCCTGTACCAGAATCCCATAAGAGTTCGATAGAATTTATGCCAAAAGATGGCCATTGATGAGCAAGTCCGATTTTTCCAGACCATTGATCCTCACGATAATCAATCATCCTGAATGGTTTTACTTCCGGAAACTGTAAGGCCGCATAGTCAATTACAGCGCCAAATTTAGGCGGCTGGATCACGAAATTTTGCCAGTTTGACCAACGCAGCGTGCCATAGAGCGCATTTCGATCAGTTAAAGCTGTCTGAAAATCCAAGTTCACAGACTGTGGAGTTTGAATTTCTGTATAAGGTGCTGGATTCGTACCTACAATAATCGACTCAGTGGTTTTATTGTGATGAGTAATTGCAGAGCGATAGGTCAGTGCGGTTCTAAAAAAATATTCTGGAATCTGATAACTGATTCCAGCAAGCCAGCCCCGAGCGGCATCTCGTTCAAATGTGGCCCGATAACCATTGAATATATAAAATGTCTGTCCGGATAAATATAAATTTCCTTCTAAGCTTTGATAACTTAGCCCTGTATAAAAATTCCAGTTATCGTTTGGTTGAAAGCCAATTAATGAGGTCAAATTATGGCTCTCAAACTGAATGGTAGCAGCCTCAATTGGAAGTGTTGCACCTGCAAAAACAGGATCATAATGATAAGCGATATCTATAGAATAAGGCTGATCGTAAATCAGTCCCCACGACACTTGAGGATTCAACTGGAATTTTAATGCGACATTAGAGATCAATTGGTTATGGACAAGATTTCATGTTGAAAAATCCGTGATGCCTAATTGTTGCAGCTCTTCGGTATGTTGTACCTGACCGCTGATATCAGGGCGAACCCAAGCCAGTGAAACTTCAGCATAATTATTTTTTTCAAAAAACGATTGGATGCTTTGGTTAGATTGTTCAAACGCTGCTGCATAACCTGACCCGGAGAAAAACAAGCCCACGGAGAAAAGAGCAAATTTATTATTGATCATCTTGGTATAATTCAATTTATTATGTACGTGATTATGCTTGATATTTATATTTTTTATCCACTCAAAAAATAAAAAAGAGGCAATACGCCTCTTCAATTTAGAAAGTACAACCCATATTATTCATCTGGATAAGCGACTTTTTTCAGTGCCTTGATATCTGCATCTGGTGAGCATAAAGAAATAAACTCATAACCATAACCACGTAATAAATGACCTTTACGTACTGCAATCCAGGTAGTATTTACCCCAAAAATATCGGTTTTAATCTGTTTCAGACGATAGTCACGTTCTGGATCATAAGCCAGATCATTGACAATGCCGACACCCATGTTGAGCTCGACATAAGTTTTAATCACATCGGCATCCAGAGCTGACATTACAATATCCACATCTACACCGGCTTCTTCAAAGGCTGAGTCGATTTTAGAACGGCCTGTGAAACCACCATGATAAGTAATAATCGGATAGCCAGCGAGGTCTTCAATACGAACCTGTTCTTTGCTATTCAACGGGTGATTTTGCGGCGTAATAATACTGTGCTGCCAGTTATAATAAGGCACACTCGCTAGATTTTCTTCAGTCGTTAAAGCTTCAGTCGCGATTCCGATATCTGCTTCACCCTGAAGAAGCATTTCGGTAATTTCCATTGGACTGGCTTGTTGCAAAATCAGATGAACTTTCGGAAATTCTTTTTTGAACTGATTCACGATTGGCGGTAATACATAACGTGCCTGGGTATGTGTCGTTGCAATCGTTAATGTACCTTCATCGACCTTGTTAAAGTCATCTGCAAGACGTTTGATATTGTCTGCATCAACCAGCATACGCTCTACAATGCCGAGAAGTGCCTGACCTGGTTCAGTCAGTCCTAATAGGCGTTTACCTTTACGGATAAATAGCTGTACACCAAGCTCATCTTCTAAATCTTTAATATGCTTACTGACACCTGACTGCGAAGTGTAAAGCGCGGCTGAAGCTTCAGTTAAGTTAAAATTCTGTCTAACAGTTTCTCGAATAATTCTTAATTGTTGGAAATTCATAATTCTTTACCCTATAAGAGGATGGGGCATTTAAAAGCCCCATCTTGCAGTCTTACGCGACCTGGTTTTCAAATAAATGCAGATTTAATGCACTCAACCAAACAGTTTGATCCGGACGGAATTGATGAGCGCGAGCTTCTTCTGGTGTCAGTGAAATTTCAATCAGATTACCTTGGCGGTCATTCAGTTCCGCAACAACTTTTCCTGCAATCCAGAGTTCACGAATAAACGTGGCCTGAATCGTATTCTCTTGTGGTTGTGCATGAATACGCAGTTCATCCGGGCGAGCGAATACAATGACATTACCCTGAGCTGCCTGTTTGGCGGCATCGAACTGGATACGGTCTTCACCTAGCTGAAGTATGCCGCCATTATTCTGGCCTTCGAAACGGTTAGCTTGTCCCAGGAAGTCAAACACGAATGGTGTTTTCGGTGTTTCATACACTTCACGTGGTGAACCGATCTGTTCCACATTGCCTTTATTCATCACTACGATCTGATCAGCAACTTCTAAGGCTTCTTCCTGGTCGTGAGTGACAAAAATTGAAGTAATGTGCAGTTCATCATGCAGGGTACGTAACCAGCGGCGCAGTTCTTTACGGACTTTGGCATCTAGTGCGCCGAACGGCTCATCCAGTAACAGTACACGTGGCTCAACGGCTAGTGCACGCGCAAGTGCAATACGTTGACGCTGACCACCAGAAAGCTGAGCCGGATAACGGTCTGCCAGGAAGCCAAGTTGTACCAGATCAAGCAAACGGGTCACACGTTTTTTAATTTCTGCTTCTGATGGACGGGTTGAACGTGGGCGTACACGTAGACCAAAAGCCACGTTATCGAATACGGTCATATGACGGAACAGGGCATAGTGCTGGAATACAAAACCCACTTCACGTTCACGTACGTGGACATTGGTTGCATCCTGGCCTTCCAGAATCACCTGACCACCGTCAGCAGATTCAAGACCTGCAATAATACGCAGTAGAGTCGTTTTACCGCAGCCTGAAGGGCCGAGCAGGGCAACCAGCTGACCATCTGGGAAATCCAGAGAAATGTTTTTAAGTGCATGGAATGCACCAAAGTGTTTTTCAATATTTTTAACTTGAATACTCATGTGGGCATTCCTTAAGAAACTGTTGAATCGTCATTACGTTTGTCTTGTTTTTCCTGGCGCAGTTCGACCCAGGTTTTCAGAACCAGAGTCACAATTGCGAGGAGAGCCAGGAGCGATGACACGGCAAACGCAGCACTAAAGGTATATTCGTTATATAGAATTTCGACGTGTAGCGGCAAAGTATTGGTTTCACCACGGATATGGCCAGAAACCACTGATACTGCACCGAACTCACCCATGGCGCGGGCATTACACAGAATTACGCCGTAAATCAGACCCCATTTGATATTTGGCAGGGTCACTTTCCAGAAGGTTTGCCAGCCAGATGCACCTAGTACAATCGCAGCTTCTTCTTCTTCAGTACCTTGCGCTTCCATTAAAGGGATCAGCTCACGTGCTACAAAAGGTACGGTAATGAAGATCGTTGCCAGAACAATCGCAGGAACAGCGTAAAGGATCTTGATGTCATTATCCATCAACCAGCCACCCATCCAGCCTTGAGTACCGAAAATCAGTACCAGCATCAAACCTGCAATAACAGGTGATACCGAGAAAGGCATATCGATAATGGTGGTCAAAATTGATTTACCCGGGAAGTTAAACTTCGCCACTGACCAGGCTGCAGCTACGCCGAATACTACATTCATCGGTACCGCGATCACAGCCGTTAGCAAGGTCAGTTTGACCGCAGATAAAGTATCTGGATGAACGAGGGCTTGCGTATATACGCCAACGCCTTGTTTAAACGCTTCAACAAAGACCAGAACCAAAGGCAGAATCAGGCAGCTTAAAAAGAAGATCAGTGCAATCGCAATCAGGGTATAACGTACCCAGGTCGGCTCACGAGTCGCATCGCGGGATTGCAATTTTTCAGCCAGCGCATTGCTGTTGGTATTTAAACTCATCGTGCAGTTCTCCCGGTACGACGGCTCGCCCAAGCTTGCAATAAGTTAATCAGGAAAAGCATCACAAAGGAAATGAGCAGCATCACTACAGCAATTGTGGTCGCACCTGCATAGTCATATTCTTCCAGACGGGAAATAATCATTAATGGCGCAATTTCAGTTTCAAAGGGCTGGTTACCGGCAATGAAAATCACTGAGCCATATTCACCGACACCACGTGCAAAGGCCAAAGCAAAACCTGTGATCAGTGCTGGCAGCAGAATTGGAAAAATGACTTTGGTGACGATCTGAAAACGGTTCGCACCGAGTGCAGAAGCCGCTTCTTCCAGTTCAGTTTCTAAATCAGAAAGAACTGGCTGTACCGTACGGACCACAAAAGGAATACCGATAAAGATCAAAGCCAGGGTAATACCGATCGGAGTATAAGCCACCTTGATGCCAATTGGATCTAAATACTGACCAATCCAGCCCGTCGGTGCATATAAAGAAGTCAGAGCAATACCGGCAACTGCAGTTGGTAGGGCAAAAGGCAGATCGACCAGTGCATCGACAATACGTTTACCCGGAAAGCTATAACGCACCAGACACCATGCCAGTAACAGGCCAAAAACTACATTAATCAAAGCAGCGATAATGGCTGAACTAAAGCTTAGCTGTAATGATTTCAAGATACGTTCAGAGCTCAGGATTTCCCATAAACCTTCCCAGCCAATGCCGAGTGATTTAATAAAAACGGCAGATAACGGGATCAGAACGATTAATGACAAATACGCTAGGGTAAAGCCTAGAGAAAGACCAAATCCTGGCAGCACTCGGGATCGCTGCGACATGATTACTCCTCAAAAGAGAGAATGCTGGTTAAAGTTAACCAGTGAAAATTAGAAAATAGAATCGGCACAAGCATAATTTGCAGGGACTAAAATGCAAATTTAAAATAATACTTGCTCTCATTAACTTTGCTGATATGGTGCATAGCCTTTTCTGAAATCAAATATTGTTCAATTTCAGGGAAAGGACCAAAACCGGAAGCAACATTGACATGGCCTACAACTCCCAGATTAATCGGTTTGATATTCCAGGCTTTCGCCAGAACCTGGGCATCTTCAAAACTTAGCCATGGATCATTTTCACTGATCAGCAAAGTCGTTGGAGCCTGAATCTTGAGCTGCTGGAAATAGGCGCTGTAATCCGTCTGGCTATCACGGGCAAAACCATTTTCCCCAAAACGTGCCGGATTGGCAGGTGCAACCAGAACCAGATTTTTGACTTTAGTATTCAGTTCAGGATGCTGGGCCAATGATGCCACGCTGGTCAAACAGCCAAAGCTATGTGCCACAATTTGTACATCATCTGGAATGACTTGCAGAGTTTTAACAAATTCTGCGACCCATACATCCAGTACCGGATGATTCCAGTCCTTTTGCTGCACACGAGAGCAACGCATGAGCCGGTGTTGCAGGCAGGTTTGCCAGTGATTGTATTCACTGCCACCCACACCGGGAACAATAAGCGTATGAGTCATGTCGATGCTCCTGTATGAAATCAGCTTAAATTAATTTTTTGCGCTGTTAGCTTTAACGATCTGGTCAAAAACACCACCATTTTCAAAGTGGGCTTTCTGTACTTTATCCCAGCCACCAAACTCCTGATCAATAGTCACCAGTTTTAATGGCTTAAAGACTTGGCTATATTTCATCAGCACTTTTTCATTACGTGGGCGATAGAAGTTACGTGCTGAGATTTCCTGACCCAGTGGTGAGTACAGGAAGTTTAAATAACCCTGGGCCAGGTATTTGTTACCTTTTTTATTGGCATTCTTTTCAACAATTGCCACGGGTGGCTCAGCTAGAATTGACAGGGAAGGAGTCACAATTTCAAACTTGCCCGGTTGTTCACGAAGGGCTAAATGTGCTTCATTTTCCCAAGCCAGTAATACGTCACCGATGCCACGTTCAGCAAAAGTGGTGGTTGAACCACGCGCACCTGAATCAAGTACTTTGGTTTGTTTATAGATTTTACGAACAAATTCTTGTGCAGTTTTGTCGTTACCGCCCGGTAAGTGTTTTGCATATACCCAAGCTGCTAAATAGTTCCAGCGTGCACCGCCTGAGGTTTTAGGATTTGGTGTGATAATCTCTACACCCGGTTTTACCAGATCACCCCAATCCTTGATGCCCTTTGGATTGCCTTTACGTACCAGGAATACGATGGTAGAAGTATATGGTGTTGAGTTTTGTGGTAATTTTTTCTGCCAGTCTGCAGGTAACAGTTTGGCTTTTTCGACCAGTACATCAATGTCAGCGGCTAATGCCAACGTTACGACATCGGCATCCAGACCATCAATCACGGCACGCGCCTGTTTACCTGAACCACCATGTGACTGTTTGAAGTTAATGCTTTGGCCAGTACGGCTTTTCCAGTATTTACCAAATTCTTTATTGACGTCTTCATAGAGTTCACGCGTCGGATCATAAGAGACATTCAGAAAGTCGCGCGCTGCAGCAGAAAACGAAGTTGCTGAAATAACAGCAGCCAGAACCCCTAGTTTTAGTTTTGTTGAAATGCTCATGTGAACCTCACACTCTTACACGTTTTGTAACATGAGTGAAGAATAAACCTAATCTTTATGCATAAAAAATAATTAAAAATGAATTTTATATGAAAATATAAGATAAAAGATTTTATAAGTATTTGAAACAACAATGGCCTTATTCAATAAGGCCATTGCATAGACATTTATTATTACGATTTTGTGCTATTTGCCTTTACGATCTGGTCAAAGATACCGCCATTGGCAAAGTGTTTTTTCTGTACTTTGTCCCAACCGCCAAACTCTTTATCAATGGTCACCAGCTTCAGCGATTTAAAGACATTACTGTATTGTTTTAATACTGCCGCATTACGTGGGCGGTAGAAATTCTTTGCAGCAACCGTTTGACCCGCAGGTGAGTACAGGTAGTTCAGATACGCTTTCGCCAGATTTTCATTACCATCTTTTTTGGCATTCTTTTCAACGATTGCCACTGGTGGTTCAGCCAAAATCGATAAGGAAGGGGTAATAATTTCGAACTTGCCAGGCTGTTCACGAATCGCTAAATGCGCCTCATTCTCCCAAGCCAGCAATACATCACCGATACCACGCTCAGCGAATGTAGTAGTCGCACCACGTGCACCAGAGTCGAGTACTTTGGTCTGTTTATAAATCTGGCGAACAAAGTCTTGAGCTTTAGTATCATTACCACCAGGCTGATGTTTCGCCCAAGCCCACGCTGCTAAATAGTTCCAGCGTGCACCACCAGAGGTTTTCGGGTTTGGTGTAATGATTTCTACGCCCGGTTTCACCAGATCCCCCCAGTCTTTAATGCCTTTAGGATTACCTTTTTTCACCAGGAAAACGATGGTTGAGGTATAAGGTGTCGAGTTTTGTGGGAATTTTTTCTGCCAGTCTTTAGGTAGCAGGCCGCGTGCTGCAATCTCATCAATATCTGCAGCTAGAGCCAAAGTCACGACGTCCGCATCCAGACCATCAATGACAGCACGTGCCTGTTTGCCTGAACCGCCATGTGACTGTTTAAAGTTCACATCTTGGCCAGTAGATTTTTTCCAGTAAGCACTGAATTCTTTATTAAAGTTATCGTACAATTCGCGAGTTGGGTCATAAGACACGTTCAGGAAGTCTTTTGCAGATACGCTAAAAGCGGTTGCTGAAATAAGTGCTGCCAATACCCCAATTTTTAATTTACGGATGTTCATATTTGTCTCAAATGTTTCTTTGTTTTGTTGGATGGGGCAAGAATAGCTGGAGATTTTTTGCATAAAAAATAATTAAAAACGAATTTTATGTGAGTAAAACAGATATATAGACAGAGTTTATATTTCATCGCTCTATCCGTCACCAGAGAGGCCTTAAAAGCATGTTGTATTTAAAAAATGCTCAACTCGTCAAAGATATAGATGTGCTGGATCGTGCCTTTCATTATGGTGATGGCTGCTTTACTACCGCCCGCATACGTCGAAACCAGATCGAGTTAGCAGACCGTCATCTAGCCCGTTTAAGGATGAGCCAGCAAAAATTAAGTTTGCATGCTGATCTGGACCTGATTGAAAAAAGTTTGCAAGCGTTATTGAAATCAGAAGCTGAACTGAACGGAACCTTAAAGATTGTACTGAGTCGTGGTATAGGACAGCGTGGTTATAGCCTGCCAGACCATCCGGCAGATCTTTGGGTGTTCTATTATCCGAAAACTCTACAGGACTTCAGTTATGAGCAGATTCAGGCGGGTGTATTGCAACAGGCCATTGGCCTCAGCATGCCGAATCTGGTGGGGTTGAAAACCTTAAATCGTCTGGAACAGGTCTTGCTTAAACAGGAAGCGGATCTGCATGGCTGGCCGGAAGCACTGGTAACTGATGTGCAGGGTACAATTGTTGAAGGGGTGAGCAGTAATTGCTTCATTCGTATAAACAATACATGGATTACACCAGAACTTCGTTATAATGGCGTCTTCGGTGTAATGCGTGCAGAAATTTTGCAACGTATGCAGGATCAGGGCATTATCTGTCAGCAGCGTGATGTGGAAATGGATGAAATTCCCCATATCGACAGCTTGTTTTTCTGCAATGCGCTCAGTCCGATGAAAATTGCCACTCAATTTGAGCAGCGTACTTTAAATGTAGATGCTTGTATTGAACTTTTTAACCGTCTTCGATTGAATCAGATGCCTTATTAATATGTCAGCTTCCAAGTCTAAAACCAAAAAGAAAAATAATTCCAAACGCCCTGGTTTCATGAAGGGGATAGCTTTATTTCTAATCGGGATACTCCTGGTTCTAGGGCTGATCCTGAGAGCCAGCCTATGGAAAGATTATCCTGTAGAAGGTCAAAAACAGTTACTGGCAATTAGTAATGGTGAAACCTATTCTGGATTTATTGATCGGCTGGCCAAAGAAAATCATGTCAGCTTTCCGGTTATTTTAAAGCTGTATCAGCGCATCATGATTCATGACACCATGAAGGCGGGTGTTTATGAAATTCCTCAAGGTATGAGTATTCGTGCAGTACTGGACATGATTTCCAATGCAGAAAATGCTCAGATGAACCGGATTCTGGTGATTGAGGGCACGACTTTTAAACAGCTGATTGATGCCTTAAAGAAAGATGATCTGGTGACTAAAGAAGTGGTGAATTTGCCAACCGATCAATTGCTCAAAGAACTCAATATTCCATTTAATCATCCTGAAGGTCTGTTCGCTCCGGATACCTATTTCTTTGCCAAAGGCGAAACAGATCGCAAGATTCTGACCGATCTTTATCAGCGCCAGATGAAATCTCTGGATCAGGCTTGGGAAAAACGTGCTTCAGATCTGCCATATCAGAATAAGTACGAAGCGCTAATCATGGCATCGATCATTGAAAAAGAAACCAGCCTGGATAGCGAGTTACAACAGGTATCTGGTGTATTTGTGCGCCGTTTGAAAATAGGCATGCGTCTACAGACAGATCCAACTGTTATTTATGGTATGGGTGAGAATTACAAAGGTAATATCACCCGTCAGGATCTACGCACTCCAACACCCTATAACACCTATACCATGGCTGGCTTACCACCGACACCGATTGCCTTGCCAAGCAAGAAAGCCATTGAAGCAGCGATGCATCCGGACAATTCACAAAATATTTATTTTGTTGCAACGGGTAATGGTGGGCATAAATTCAGCAGTAGTCTGCAAGACCACAATAGAGCAGTGCAAGAATATCTCTCTGTTTTACGTTCAAAAAATAAGGAATGAGCATGTTTATCAGCTTTGAAGGCACTGAGGGTGTAGGGAAAACCACACTCATTCGTCGTATCTATGATGATTTTATTGCTCAAGGTAAAGAGGTCGTGCTGACCCGCGAGCCGGGCGGTACACCGATGGCAGAACAGATTCGTTCGCTATTGTTGGCCGTAAACCACGAAGAAGCGATGTGCCATGATACAGAGTTATTGCTGATGTATGCGGCACGTGCCCAGCATCTGACACAAGTGATTCTACCCGCTTTAAATACTGGAAAAATTGTCTTATGTGATCGCTTCAGTGATGCCAGTTTTGCCTATCAATGTGCAGGGCGTGGACTCAGTGAAGACAAGTTGAATCTGTTGAATCAAAATTTCGTGGAACGTATGCCGGATATTACGTTCTGGCTGGATGCACCGATTGAACTGGGTATGAATCGCGCACGTGCCCGAGGTGCGTTGGATCGGTTTGAGCAAGAGAAAGTTACTTTCTTTGAGAAAGTTAGCGCTGGATATGCAACACTATGCCAGCGTCATCCAGAACGGATTAAATGTCTGGATGCAACTCAAACACCGGATCAGGTGTTTGAACAGGCGCTGTCTTATTTAAAATAATTTTATTCTAAAGACATTTTTGGCATACTTTTCTCTAGTTATTTCAAGGAAGAATCTTCTATATTGGAAGAAATCAGGAAGATAAAACATGATGAAAAGTACAAGAGAAGAAATCATCCAGTTTTTACAGCAGGAATTTCCACAGAGCCTGGAAAAGTGCCAGATCGAAGCTGTAGTGCCTCAGGGTGCAACCTTACTGTATCGAGTGAGTGAGCAGGAATTACGTCCCGGCGGCACAGTGTCTGGCCCCACCATGATGACCTTAGCTGATCTGGCTTTATATATTGCGATCCTCGGTGAGATTGGACTGGTTGGCCTGGCAGTGACTACGAACTTAAATATTAATTTTCTGCGTAAACCTTCGGGTGGTGTTGATCTGCGAGGGGAAAGTAAATTGATGAAAGTGGGTAAAGCGCTCATTGTGGGAGAAGTCTGGATTTATTCGATTGATCAGGAAGAGCCGGTTGCCCATGTGACAGCGACCTATTCGGTTCCACCACGTAAAGAACACGTGCATTCCTTAAAATGCTGATTAATTCTTACAAATCATATGCTTTATTTAAATCCTGATTATTCTAAAAACTTAAAAAATCAGAGCCAAAGAAAAGGCAGATAACATTCAAAAATATTATCTGCCTATATCTTTAAGCATTCACCAAAGGAGTTTCTACTTCAAAACTTGGTGGAATCAGTACAGTTTTACGTAGTTCAGGCAGTAATTCTGGATAATCCAGGGTGAAATGCAGGCCACGAGATTCTTTACGTTGCATGGCACAACGCACAATCATCTCAGAAACCAGTACCAGATTACGCAGCTCGATCAAGTTTTTGCTCACCTGATAATCCTGATAGTATTCGGTAATTTCTTTCTTTAACATCTCAATCCGGTGCAGGGCACGTTCCAGACGTTTAGTCGTGCGGACGATACCCACATAGTTCCACATGGTCTGACGCAGCTCGTCCCAGTTTTGCAGAATAACTACATCTTCATCAGGATTAGTGACCTGAGAATCATCCCATTCTGGTACCTCAGGGATAGCTTGATCTGCCTTGAAATTTTCCTGAATATGTTTGGCAGCACTCATGCCATATACAAAACATTCTAAAAGTGAGTTACTAGCCATACGGTTAGCGCCATGTAAGCCGGTATAGGACGTTTCACCAATGGCATAGAGTCCGGCAATATCGGTCTGACTGTTTTCATCTACGACCACACCACCACAGGTATAATGCGCAGCAGGAACCACAGGAATCATTTCCTTGGTGATGTCGATGCCAAGTTCTAACAGACGTGCATATAAGGTTGGGAAGTGTTCTTTGATGAAGCTTTCATCTTTATGGGTAATATCTAGCCAGACATGACGAATGCCCAGACGTTTAATCTCATAGTCAATTGCGCGTGCCACAATATCACGTGGTGCTAGTTCAGCACGCTCATCAAAACGCAGCATAAAACGCTCACCATCAGGTAGGCGTAAATATGCACCTTCACCACGCATAGCTTCTGTGATCAGGAATGAACGGGCTTGTGGATGATATAAACAGGTCGGATGGAACTGGTTGAATTCCATATTGGCAACCCGGCAACCGGCACGATAGGCCATCGCAATCCCATCACCAGTCGCGATATCCGGATTGGAAGTATAAAGATAAGCTTTCATCGCACCGCCACAAGCCAGGGCAGTAAATGGTGCTAAGAAAGTATGAACTTGTGCACTTGCTTCATTGAGTGCATATAAACCTAAGGTGCGATTTTCACCATCTAGGCCCAGTTTTTGTGAACAGATCAGGTCGATCGCAATGTAATTTTCAAAGATGGTAATATTTTCTTTTTCCTGAGCACGCTGTACCAACGTGGTAGAAATGGCACGCCCAGTAGCATCAGCCGCATGAATGATTCGGCGCTGTGAATGGCCGCCTTCACGGGTCAAATGTAATTGTTCCTGCTCATCCAGAGTAAATTGGACGCCGTGTTTCAGCAGAAAATCCACCGAAGGCTTACCACCTTCAACCGTCTGCTTCACCGCATCCATTTCACACAGATGTACACCTGCAATCATGGTGTCATCAATATGCTGTTCAATCGAGTCTGTCTCATCCAGTACTGCTGCAACACCGCCTTGAGCATAATAGGTACTGGCATCGGTCAGGGTAGATTTGGCAAGAACTGCAATATTAAAATGTTCAGGCAAAGAAAGTGCTAGACTTAGGCCGGCACCACCACTGCCCACAATGATCACGTCAAAATGATGGGTAAGGGGAAAATTAGACATGTCCATCAGCTAATTGAAAAAAGTCCGGTAATCAGAGCGCTTTTTTGTACAAAAGGCAAGCGTTTAAGTGCTCATTTATTGATGAAAAAAATTAATAAAAGCTTTAACTTAATGCTTTAGAAAAATTAAAGGTTGCTAACATTCAAGCTTTCGAACATATTGTTACTTAAAATATATGAAGTTTGTGATAAAACCTATTTACATAAATTTATCAACAATTTGGGTGAATAATTTATATGAAAATTCTGGATTTAAAAAAAGGATTATTTGCAGCGACTGTTACTATGAGTGCTGCTCAGTTACAGGCAGTAACACCCGTCGATTTTTCTAACCTGGTTGATCAGGTCAGTCCGGCAGTGGTCAGTGTAAGTGTTGTCAAAAAAATGAGCGAAGAAGAGCTCTTGCAACAACAGGTTCCTGAAATTTTACGCCGTTTCTTTGGTAATCAAGTGATTATTCCGCAGCCACGTGTACCGCAGGAAAAAACCGGATATGGGAGTGCCTTCTTCATTAGTAAGGATGGCTATCTGCTGACCAACCACCACGTAGTTGAAGATGCGTCTAAAGTGACAATTACCTTGAATGATCGTCGGGAAATTGATGCGACAGTCGTGGGAAGCGACGAGCGTACTGACGTCGCTTTATTGAAAGTTAATGGTTCAGGTTTCCCGGAACTGCGTACTGGTGATGTCGATAAATTACGTGTAGGTGAACCCGTATTAGCAATCGGTTCACCTTTTGGTTTTGACTACTCCGCTTCTGCCGGCATTGTCAGTGCCAAGATGCGTAACATGATGGGCGAAACAGCCGTACCATTTATTCAAACTGACGTTGCCCTCAACCCGGGAAACTCGGGTGGACCGCTATTTAACCAGCGCGGTGAAGTGGTGGGGGTGAACTCACGAATCTTCAGTGGTACTGGTGGTTATATGGGGCTGTCATTTTCGATTCCCATTGATGTCGCTATGGAAGTCGCTGACCAGCTGAAACGCGATGGTAAGGTGACCCGTTCTTATTTGGGTGTAAGCCTGCAAGATATCGACCGTACTTTGGCTGAATCTTACAAATTATCTAAGCCAGAAGGTTCTTTAATTACCCAGGTGGCACCAAACTCGCCAGCAGCTAAAGCGGGTCTGCAAGCCGGTGACGTGATTTTAAAATACAACGGTACTGATATTTCACGCACTAGCCAGTTGCTGAACTATTTGAACCGTTCTGCGCCTAAACAGCAGATTCAGCTGGAAGTATTACGTGATGATAAACGTCGTAATATCAATGCAACCTTAACAACTGCACCAGATGAAACTCCAGCCAAAGCAGGTAATCAGGCCCAGCCAAATAAAGGGCCGGTATTAGGCGTTACTATTCGTGAATTAAGCCCGGCTGAAAAAGAACGTTTAGAGATTAAGGGTGGTGTAGTCATTCAGGACGTCCGTAGAGACGGGATCGCAGCTCAGGCACGGATCATGCCAAATGATGTCGTGACTCAAATCAATGGTAAAGCGATATTGAACAGTAACCAGTTTGTGGAAGCGGTGGCAGATCTAAAAAAAGGTAGTGTTGCCCGTGTCGGTCTGATTCGTCAGGGTCAACGTGCCATTGTCGGGATGCGCATTTCATAAAATAAATGAATCTTCAATAAAAGACCGCTTGTATAGGCGGTTTTTTATTTTTCGCAATTTACCCGAGGCATAATTTCTGTAGACTCTGTACATGGAAAAAATTGCGATAAAGGATAAGAGAAAAGTGACTGGTATTTTTGACCAAGTTTTAAAGGTACAACCTGAACATATCGACCGTTTAGGACATGTGAATAACGTCATTTATGTGCAGTGGATGCAGGATGTGGCCTCGGCCCATATCGAGCAATTAGGACTCGGTTTAAATGAGTATCTGCAACTTAAACATGCCATGGTTGCAGTTGAACATCATGTCCAGTATCGCAAGGCGGCATTTGAAGGGGATGAGCTGATTCTACGAACCTGGTTAAGTGATTTGAATGCCTTATATTCATTCAGACAGTATGCTTTTTATCGTCCACAGGATCAGAATGTCCTATTTACCGGTAGCACACAGTGGGCCTGTATCGAAATTGCGTCGGGTCGCCCGAAGCGTATGTCGCCAAGTTTTACCCAAGCTTATCAGCCTCTCTCAGACAGTATTAACCCTTATGATTTTTCTACTTTATATTTGAGTGAAGAAGTAAAGGCGATAAGAGAAGAATCAATCTAATAAAGTGATGATATCGAGATTGAATAGAGGGGAGCTACCAAATAGGAAGCAGTCCATTTAATAAGCTGTTTTCATGGAAAAAAGCTGAGGAAAAGAAAATAAAAAATAAAGCAGTTACGTATTTAAGATAAGCGAGAGAGAAGAAAGATAATTCTTTTTCTGTATCTCCATTCTGCTATAATCCTCGGCAATTTCTATTCGGCTTTTGTTATGCAATGACTTTTTAAATTGCATGGCGCGTTTTTTTCTCAAGGTAGCCCATGGCGCAAGCTAAAAAATCTGTTGATATTAAAAACATTCGTAACTTCTCGATTATTGCGCATATTGACCACGGTAAATCGACTCTGGCAGACCGTTTTATTCAAACTTGTGGTGGTTTGCAGGATCGTGAAATGCAGGCTCAAGTTCTTGATTCTATGGAACTTGAACGCGAACGTGGGATTACCATCAAAGCGGCTTCGGTCACCTTGTACTATACCCATCCAAATGGTCAAGAGTATCAGTTGAACTTCATTGATACCCCGGGACACGTGGATTTCTCTTATGAAGTTTCACGTTCTTTAGCGGCCTGTGAAGGTGCACTTCTCGTTGTGGATGCAGCGCAAGGGGTAGAAGCGCAGTCTGTAGCAAACTGCTATACCGCGATTGAGCAGGGTCTGGAAGTTTTACCAGTACTGAACAAGATTGACTTGCCACAGGCTGAACCCGAACGTGTAATTCAGGAAATTGAAGATATTATCGGGATTGAAGCGACTGAAGCACCGACCTGTTCAGCAAAAACTGGCCTAGGTATTGAAGGTGTACTTGAAACGCTGGTGAATGTCATTCCTGCACCAACAGGTGAACGTGATGCACCGCTGCAAGCGTTGATTATTGACTCATGGTTCGATAACTACTTGGGCGTGGTATCTCTAGTTCGTGTGAAACAGGGGCGTGTTCGCAAAGGCGACAAGATGCTGGTGAAATCGACGGGTCAGACACATATCATCACTTCAGTCGGTATTTTCAATCCGAAGCATACTGAAACCGATATTCTTGAAGCGGGTGAAGTTGGTTTCGTAATTGCCGGTATTAAAGACATTTTTGGTGCACCAGTGGGTGATACCATTACACTGGCAACTACTCCAGAAGTTCCAACATTACCTGGTTTCAAAAAAGTAAAACCACAGGTCTATGCGGGCCTGTTCCCAATCGATTCCAGTGATTTTGAACCTTTCCGTGAAGCATTGCATAAACTGCAAATCAATGACTCTGCGCTGTTCTTCGAACCAGAAAGTTCTGATGCTCTAGGCTTCGGTTTCCGCTGTGGCTTCTTAGGTATGCTGCACATGGAGATCGTACAGGAGCGTCTAGAACGTGAATACGATCTGGATTTGATCTCTTCAGCACCAACGGTAATTTATGAAGCAGTGATGAAAAATGGCAATACCATTTACATCGATAGCCCGTCAAAAATGCCAGATGGCTCAACTGTTGAAGACCTGCGTGAACCAATTGCAGAGTGTCATATCCTCGTGCCACAGGAATACCTGGGTAATGTCATGACCTTATGTATTGAGCGCCGTGGTGTACAGAAAGACATGAAGTTCATGGCGAATCAGGTATCTGTTACTTTTGAAATTCCAATGGCCGAAGTGGTGATGGATTTCTTTGATAAATTGAAATCTTGTTCACGTGGTTTTGCGTCACTAGATTACAACTTTGTGCGTTTTGAAAGTTCATCACTGGTGAAAGTGGATGTCCTGATCAATGGTGAAAAAGTCGATGCTTTAGCAATGATTTGCCATCGCCAGGATGCACGTCATCGTGGAATTGCACTGGTTGAAAAAATGAAAGACCTGATTCCTCGTCAGATGTTTGATGTGGCAATTCAGGCGGCTATTGGTGCGCAAATTATTGCCCGTTCTACTGTAAAAGCAATGCGTAAAAACGTATTGGCAAAATGTTATGGTGGTGACGTATCACGTAAGAAGAAACTTCTTGCAAAACAGAAAGAAGGTAAGAAACGTATGAAACAGGTGGGTAGCGTTGAAATTCCACAAGAAGCGTTCTTAGCTGTACTGAAAGTCGAACGCTAATACTATAAGGATAATAAGCCCATGGATTTTGATTTTAATTTAATTCTTGTTCCTGCGACCTTATTTTTCGTCGCGGTTTGGTTGCTAGATAAGTTTGTTCTGAAACAACGACAGACCAAAGGTAAGGGCAATGAAAATTTCATTATTACCTGGGCTTATGATTTCTGGCCGGTTTTGGCGGTCGTTTTAGTTTTGCGTTCTTTCCTGTACGAACCTTTCAATATTCCATCAGATTCCATGGTTCCAACCCTGGAAACCGGTGATTTTATCCTGGTCAATAAATTTGACTATGGTGTGAAATTACCAATTGTAAATACAAAAATTCTGGATACAGGTAGCCCGGAACGTGGTGATGTCGTGGTCTTCCGCTATCCGCCACAACCAACGATTAGCTATATCAAACGTGTAATTGGTTTGCCAGGTGATCATATTGTTTATGATCATGGCCAGTTAACCATTAATGGTGAGAAAGTAGCAAAAGTTTCAGTAGAATTCAGCCGTGAAAAAGATCGCCTAGATACGCCAAATTCGATTTATCATAAAGAAACCATTGGCGAACATACTTTCACTATGCGTGAACTGGAAGGAGTAAATGTAGCTCGTCAGGCTCCATTCCTTAACTATATAGAAAATGGTAAGTTTTCAGCTGAAAATGGTTTATATTGGGAAGTGAAAGTTCCAGAAGGCCATTACTTTGCGATGGGGGATAATCGCGATCAAAGTGCTGACAGTCGTTTCTGGGGCTTTGTTCCGGAAGAAAACTTAACAGGTCGCGCATTCTATATCTGGATGCATAAAGAACCTGGCTTTAAACTGCCATCGTTTAGTCGAAACGGAATAATCGATTAATTATTTCAGTCAGGAAAATAAAAAATGAAACATCAACAAGGTGCTTCGTATATTGGAATTTTATTTGCAATCGTGGGGTTTGCTTTTCTTGCCAAAGTGGCGATTGCAGTTTGGGGGCCATACTTTGATGATCGTATGGTGGACAATCAGATTGAGGAACTTTTAAAGAGTTCTCCGGCAAATATTGCGCCAGAAAAATTTCGTCAACAGATGGGGCAGCGTTTAGAAATGAACAATATTCGTGATCTGAAATTTGATGAAATTGCCAAAGTAACCAACACTGATGGTTTACAGGTGCACAAGAATTATGAAATTCGCAAGAATTTCATATTGAATATCGATTTAGTGATGAAGTTTGAGAAAGATTTTGATCAAAGCACAGTCAAAACTAAATGATGAGCGTCTTGCCAAACGGATCGGCTATCAGTTTAAACAAGCTGATCTGTTAAAACTGGCACTGACCCATCGTTCAGTCAGTCATAAACACAACTATGAACGCCTAGAATTTCTAGGCGATTCTCTTTTAGGGATGATCATAGCCAATTATCTCTTTACTGCTTACCCGCAGGAAAATGAGGGCCGTCTGACGCGTATGCGTGCGACTCTTGTCCGACAGGAAGCGTTAGGGAAAATTGCCAATGATCTAAAATTGAGTCAGAACTTGATTCTCAGTACGGGTGAACTGAAATCGGGTGGTCATCATCGTGAGTCTATACTTGCCGACACGGTCGAAGCTATCATTGGTGCAATTTATGTGGATTGCGGTGATCTCACTGTACTACAGGCGATTGTGCTAAAATGGTACGAACCATATTTAGACAATATTGAGCCGACTGACCAGCTGAAAGACCCTAAATCACGCCTACAGGAATATTTACAAGCACGTAAAAAACCTCTCCCAGTTTACGAGGTTGTAGATATTCAGGGTGATGCCCCGAACCAGCATTTCAAAGTGGAATGCCAGGTAGAAGGCTTGCCGGTCATGGCCGGTGAAGGTTCAAGTCGACGATTCGCTGAACAGGCGGTTGCGGCAGATATTTTAAAACATTTGGAGCATAAGTCTTAATGACTACTCATTCCGATCACATTGATGCTGATCACGAGTCGCAAAGCGACAGCAATGACTTGATTAGTCAATTTTTCAGTGCACAGGGTACTGAAATTCCTTCTGATTATCGTAGCGGTTTCGTGGCGATTGTCGGACGTCCAAACGTAGGTAAATCGACCTTGATGAACCACTTACTGGGCCAGAAACTTTCGATTACTTCACGTAAGCCACAAACTACACGTCATAAAATCGTAGGGATTGATTCACGTGAAAAATCTCAGGCAGTATTTGTTGATACACCGGGGATGCATAAGAAAGAAGTGCGTGCCATCAATAAAATGATGAACCGAGCTGCGCACTCTGCACTGCGTGACGTAAACCTGGTACTGTTTGTAGTTGACGCACAGAAATGGACCCAGAACGACGAGCTTGTTCTGGAGAAATTAAAAAATGCGGATATGCCAGTAATTCTGGTAATCAACAAGCTGGACACGTTTGAGAACAAGAATGAGGCCTTACCGCTGATTCGTGAACGTGCCAAACTGATGAACTTTGCTGAAATCGTACCGGTATCTGCACTTCGTGGTGCAAATCTCGAACACTTACGCGATACGATTGCCAAGTACCTGCCATTCCAGCCCCCACTGTATTCACTGGATCAGCTCACTGATCGTTCAGAGCGTTTCCTGGCCTCTGAAATTATCCGTGAAAAGATCATGCGTCAGTTAGGTGAAGAACTGCCATACGATTTAACTGTTCAGATCGAATCTTTCAAAACTGAAGAGCCGACCCTGAATGAAAAAACAGGTCGTATGAAGCCGGCATGTACTTATATTGATGCCACTATTTTTGTTGATCGTGCTGGCCAAAAAGCCATTGTGATTGGTGAAAAAGGCTCCAAGCTGAAGAAAATCGGTATGGATGCACGTGTCGATATGGAAAAGATGTTCGAACAGAAAATCATGCTAACGCTTTGGGTGAAAGTCAAAGGCGGCTGGTCTGATGATGAGCGAGCCCTGAAAAGTCTAGGTTATAGCGACATTTAAATTGGATAGGAACGGATCATGATGAAATTTCTGGCAGTTATTGCATGTGTTTTATTTTTGCAGGGCTGTATTCATAAAGTAGTGACCGTTCCTGCCAAAGTTGCATATAAAACCACAAAGTACGCGGTCAAAGGGACCGCGGCTGTTGTGGGTGCCGCCATTCCCGATGGGGATGACGAAGAAGACGAGAAAAAATCAAAAAAGAATAAAGACTAAAGAAGCAGCCTATGCGTAATGAAGTGCTGCATGGATACTTGATTCATCATCGTAAATATCGCGATCGCAGTCATATTGTGCATTTATTTACCCAGGAATATGGCCGTATTGACGGAATACTGAGACAAAATCCTCCACCACAATATCAACCCATCAGCTTGCTAGCCTCTGGCAAATCTGAACTCAAAAACTTCACCAAATTAGAAATTGTTAATCAGCCGATCTTTTTTTTTGGCGATGCCTTCTTTTCTGGCTTTTATCTAAATGAAATCCTGTTGCGTTTATGTCCGCTTGAAGTGCAAATGCCGCTGACCTTTGCCAAATATGGCGAAACGTTGAATGCCTTGCAAAAACTCTCCGATCAGGAAAATCCCAATACTTATTTAAAACAGGTTCTGCGTCAGTTTGAACATATCTTATTAGAAGAACTGGGCTATGAACTGGATTTTTCGGTCGATGCCAATCAGGCACCAATCAATCCCTTGCAACATTACTATTTTCAGTTGAATGAAGGTTTTATGCCTTCGGCCAAGGCCTTGCGCTCAACCATGTCGGGCCAGCAGATTTTAACAATGCAGCACTATGAAAATGGTAGGGATTTTAATCCAGAACAGTTACAATTACTGACGAAGCTATATCGACAGGTGATCACTGCTTTGCTTGGTGACCGACCACTGAAAAGTCGACAATTGTGGATCCAAAATTCTCAATCTCAATCGTAGTTAGGAAAATATTATGGCTGCATTACTTGGTGTCAATATTGACCATGTCGCAACTTTAAGACAAGCACGTGGTACGACCTACCCAGACCCAGTCAATGCTGCATTGATCTGTGAGCAAGCCGGTGCAGAGGGAATTACCCTGCATTTGCGCGAAGACCGCCGACATATTCAGGACGAAGATGTACGTCGTATGCGTCCGGTATTGACCACGCATATGAATCTGGAAATGGCCGTAACTGATGAAATGGTGACGATTGCTAAAGAAATCCAGCCGCAGCATGTCTGCTTTGTACCGGAAAAACGTCAGGAAGTGACGACTGAAGGTGGTTTGGATGTAATTGGTCATTTTGAAGATGTAAAGAAGGCTACTCAGGAACTGACTGCGATTGGTTGTGATGTGTCGCTATTTATTGATGCTGACTTTGCCCAGATTGATGCAGCAGTGGCTTGTGGTGCACCTACAATTGAGCTTCATACAGGTGCTTATGCCGATGCAGCAACACCTGAAGCACAGCAGGTTGAATTGGAGCGCATTATCAAAGGGGCAGAGTATGCGGCTTCTAAAGGTCTGGTGGTCAATGCAGGTCACGGTCTGAACCTGGATAATGTCACTCCAATTGCTGCAATTCCTCAAATTCATGAATTAAATATTGGTCACTCGATTATTGCAGATGCAGTTTTTATTGGTCTAGCGCAAGCGGTTCAACAAATGAAGGCTGTAATTAAAGCTGCGCGTTAAGATTGCAAGAAACATATGTCAAATATTGATTATGATGAACTGATGAAGCCTGTCATTGGCTTCCTGGGTTGTGAAACACCAAAAGCCTGGCTCGATGAGGCATTACAGAATCTGGAGATCCTGATGCAGGATCATGCTAACTGTGAGAAGAAAGCAGCCAGTACAGCAATGAACCTGATGTTCCGCTATAGCTTCTTTGTAGATTTGCAGGTGAAACTGGCGCAACTGGTACGTGAAGAAATGCTGCACTATGAACAGGTGCTGGAATTCATGAATAAGCGTGGCCAGCAATGGATTGGTCTCAGTGCAGGGCGTTATGCGAGTGGTTTGCGTAAGGAAATCCGGACCTATGAACCAGAAGCATTAATTGATGTGCTGGTGATTGGTGCTTTTGTAGAAGCACGCTCTTGTGAGCGTTTCTATGCGCTTGCTCCGCTGGTGGATGACGAGTTAGGACGCTATTACCGTTACTTGCTCAAATCTGAATCTCGCCATTTTGAGGACTACTTGGCCTTAGCTTTGGATGTGGCTAAAACTGCAAAACTGAAAAATCCGCAAGAAGATATTCAAAGCCGAATTGAGCATATCCGGGAAGTAGAAAAGAATCTGATTCTCAGTCCAGATGAAATGTTCCGTTTCCATAGTGGTGTGCCAACGAAAGCAGCTTAAGAAGCTACTTTATTAAGACATCAAAGAAGATCCTCCAAATCGGGGGATTTTTTTATAACTATAAAGAATCTGTAGCTAACTTATTTATTAAAAGAATTTAAAATAGCCTAAGCGATATAAAATTTAATCTGATGTTTCTTACAGTAAGAGTGGAGAAATTAACATCATGCAAGATAGTAAACGTTGTTATCAACTAAAAATAAGTATGTATAAACACATTTGATTAAATGAAAATATAGTCCAATCTAACTAGGTAAATAAAAGGGCAGAGTAAGAATATATAAGAGAAAAGAAGAATCGAATCATTTTATAAATGAAATTTCAGGCAATAAAAAAGCCCGCTTTAATGCTGCGGGCTTTCTTGAATTTGGCTCTCCCACCTGGGCTCGAACCAGGGACCTGCGGATTAACAGTCCGTCGCTCTACCGACTGAGCTATGGGAGAATCTGAATGCGATTATAGAGAGATTTCATCAAGGGTCAAGCAAAAACTGTCATATTTATTACAAATTGCACTTATCTGATTTTAATTTAAACGATTGCATTAATTTCTTAAAAAATGCTTGTCAGAACAAATTTCACTTGCTAGATTGAAAACATAAAGTCGTTTGACCAAATGGTCAAACAGTGTGGATTTAAACCTACTTGCCAGCACAAAAATGGCTAAACCGGAGAAAGCGAATGAATACGCTCACTATCCCTCAAATTTTCTCTCAACTGTCTTTTTATCAAGATCATTATCTCGAAATTATTCAAGATTCTGCTCAATACTTTACCCCTGTGGCTGGTGCAGAAATCCGTTTATGGCCCTTAGCGACTAAACAGTTATATCTGGGTGACTTGTTGCAACTATGGTTTGCAGAAAAGTGGCTGGTCGAAAAAGAACGCCAATTTAGTTTTGAGATTTTTCTGAACATGCCTGAAGCTCAGAAAAAAGATCTTTATATTTATGAGCTTGCTGGCAATCTTCTGACCGGATCGAACCAGTCTAAAGTGTGGCAAGCTTCTGCTAAAGAAACTCAGGTACTGAGTGTAGCGAATGTTTCTAAGCATTATTTCGAATATCGGGCATTGACCCAGCCGAAACTGGTAAAAGCACCGCAAGGGAAATGGGGCGTACTTTAAGCCTTAAACACGTTAATGGTCGGAATTGAGAAAAATCATGCAGGTTGCTGTGGCATGGGCATAAATACGGCCTTCGTCATCCAGAATTTGACCCTCAGAAATGCCTAGATTTTTACTGAGATTAATTGATTTTCCGATTGCTTTTAGTTCTTGGTTGTGAGGAATTGGACGGCACATTTTTACATTCAGATCAATTGTGCCATAACCGACACCGGCTTCAAGTAAAGTATGAATCGCGCAGCCTGTTACCGTATCTAAAACAGTTGCAGCAAAACCGCCATGTATACCTCCCATAGGATTCAGATGGCGTTCATCAGCTTTTACAACAAAGGTCACGTGTCCCGGTTCGACTTCGCTTGCAGACATGGGAATAGTGGTTGCCATAGAAGGCATAGGTAGGTCGCCCTTAAGCATCTCTTGCATAATCTGCAAACCTGAAAGATTCTTGAGATTCATAGCTTGTCCTTATTATTTTAAATACTGGATTTGAATGACAAGTTTAGGCAGATGGTGCTTCGATCAGCAATAAAAAATTGTATGAGGAAATGTACAAAGCCTTTTACTTATAATGAATCCGGTAAAATAATAATACCGAGGAAGAATAATCATGAAAGCGAGATGTTTATGCGGTGTGACTCGATTTGAAGTTCAGCTTAGAAGTTATGAAGTGGCCGCCTGTCATTGTTCCATGTGCCGCCACACAAGTGGGCCTCTCATGTCGATTGATATAGAAAATATTCACTTTATTGATCAGCAGCATTTATCTGTTGCAAGTACTTCTGAATGGGCAGAGCGTGGTTTTTGCAATGCCTGTGATACTTTTATTTTCTGGCGGACCAAAGATCATTCCTTTGCCAATATTAATGTATTTACTTTGGAGCAACTGCCAGAGGATCTGGATTTCAATTTAGAAATTTATATAGATCATCAGCCAGCATTTTATTCATTTAACAATCAAACCAAAAAAATGACAGAAGCTGAGGTCATTGCCATGTTTCAGCAACCTGATTCCTGAAATAAATATAATCAGATAAAGGAAGAGCAAGTCTGGTGATTTTATCTGATGAAAATAGTGATTAGCAGGTTCGTATTTCAAATAGCGTTCTACTTTTCATGTTGTGATCATTCTTTCTTTTTATTAAATTGTTAAACATTAGAATGAAAAACTCATAATTTCTGAGCTTAAAAAATTATTATTTTCTATAAGCGAACTGAAGATAGAGACTGAACTTTTTTATAAAAATCAATAAATATAAAGATTTATGGCACAAGGATTGTATGTGATTTCCACTGTATATCTCAGTTTTAAATAATTCAGTTTAAAAATAAAACCCGAGAAAAAAATTAAGAATAGAGTGATTTTGCAATGAAACAGTTTTTGCATCTTTGGGTGCCTATTTTTTTGAGTAATAGCATCATAATGTTGGCCGGAATATTTGACATGATTTTCCTGTCTCATTACTCACCGCAACATGTGGCTGCTATGGCTGTGTGTTTATCTATTTATTCTTTATTATTTGTTTCGGGGACGGGGATCTTGCAGGGTATGATGCAGGAACTTGCTGAAGCATATGGGCGACGTGCTTTTGATGATATTCAAAAAATCCTGAAACAGAGCATCCTTATTGTCGGTGTCCTGTCTGTCTTTGCAGGATGGTTATTGACTCATGCGGATCCATTGCTGCATTTATTAAAAGCAGATAGTGCATTACAGGCTTTGATTCAACCTTGTTTATGGTTACTGGCTTGGACGCTTCCAGCACATTTGTTAGTGCGTATTTTATATATTTTAACGCAAGCCTGTGGTCAGGCGAAGCGTGTATTCTATGCCAATATTTTTTATCTGATATTCAAAGTGAGTTTGGCTTATTGCCTGATTTTTGGGATTCAGGGTTATGTGCCCGCCTATGGGGTTGAGGGAGCTTTTATTGCTCATCTGACTGTTCAATGGGCACTATTAGTGGTCTATTACCTGATATTTCTGGAAAAGCAGTTGCGTGTGCACTGGTCGGGACAATTTTTCCATTTTAAGACTTTGCTAAAAATTTTAAGAATCGGCTTACCCTCAGCAATTGTCGTATTTATTGATGTCTTTACAATTAGTGCGATTGCATTATTGATCTTGCCTTTGGGGGAGATAATGGTGAATGCGCATCAAGTAGCGAGGGGTTTGGCTGGCCTGCTGTTTATGGTGCCATTTTCGATGAGCTCTGCCTTTAGCATTCTGGTCTCTACTAGGATTGGTGCAAATCAAGTGCAATCTGCCTGGGCTTTAACTTTTAAAGCGTTACGTGTGGTGGTTGCAAGCGCAGTTGTTCTGGCGGTCTTGATCGCAATTTTTCAGAAACCGATTGTGGCGCTATTTAGTGATCATACGGATGTGCTTACGGTGAGTCTGGCATTGATGTTCTTATTATGCTGGATGCATATTTTTGATGCGATTCTGGTGATTAGCGTCAATATGCTACGCTGCTGGAAAGTGGTGATCTTCCCCATGTTTATTTTTAGTGGTGTACTGCTATTAGGTGGATTGGGCGGAGGCTGGTATTTGGCTTATCATCCAGTGTCGCTCTTCAATCTCAATCTGGATGTTTCGGGAATAAGTGGTTTCTGGTGGATGCTGGCTATTTCCTATACCTTTGCCGCATTGATGTGTTTGCTTTGTTTGGCACTTAAATACCGTAAGCATCTACAAACTGCATAAAAAAACCCGCGATGATCGCGGGTTTTTTTATCTAATCAATTAGATTATTTCGCAGCTTTTTCAGCTTCGATCGAAGCAATCGCCTCATCAACGCCTTCAATAGAATCAGCAGCTTTTTTGATACGTGCAAGTGCATCAACTAATACTTCGTCAGCAGTTGCGTAAGAGATACGCATGAAACCACCTAGACCGAATGCATCGCCAGGAACGACTGCAACGCCAGTTTCTTCTAATAACCAAGCAGAGAATTCTGTGCAAGAGTTCAGACCTTTCGCACGAATCAATGGTTTGATGTTTGCGTATGCATAGAATGCACCATCAGCAGGTAGACAAGAAATACCTTTAATGTCATTCAAGCCATTCACAACTAGGTCATGACGACGTTTGAACGCTTCAACCATTGGTACAAGAACGTCTTGAGGACCATTCAATGCAGCTTCTGCAGCAACTTGTGAAATAGAAGTTGGGTTAGAAGTTGATTGAGACTGGATTTTTTTCATCGCACCGATCAGTTTAGCAGGACCTGCTGCATAGCCGATACGCCAGCCTGTCATTGCATAGGCTTTAGACACACCGTTTAATACGATAGTGCGGTCGTAAAGGTCAGGCGCAACAGTTGCGATGTTGTAGAATTCATCTTCCCAACGGATTGGTTCGTACATGTCATCAGATGCGATGAATACTTCTGGGTATTTACGCAGTACTGCTGCTAAAGCTTCTAATTCAGCTTTAGTGTAGATCATGCCAGTCGGGTTAGAAGGACTGTTTAATACCACTAGACGAGTTTTGTCAGTGATCGCAGCTTCTAATTGCTCAGGAGTAATTTTGAAACGTTGTTCTTCACCACATTTCACGATTACTGGTGTGCCTTCAGCAATGATCACCATGTCTGGATAGCTTACCCAGAATGGAGCAGGGATGATCACTTCATCACCTTTGTTTAACAAAGCAAGTGCCAAGTTAAAGAAAGACTGTTTACCACCACAAGAAACCAGGATTTGGTTCGCTTGATAATCAAGGTTATTGTCACGTTTTAATTTAGCAATAATTGCTTTTTTAAGACCTGGCGTACCATCAACAGCGGTGTATTTGGTGAAACCGTTGTTAATTGCTGCAATTGCTGCATCTTTGATGTGTTGAGGGGTATCAAAATCTGGCTCACCTGCGCCCAAACCAATAACGTTGTGACCAGCAGCTTTCAGTTCAGCAGCCTTGTTTGTCACAGCAAGCGTAGGGGACGGTTTGATGGCATTCACACGATCAGAGAGACGTACGTCCACGGCAGTATTCCTTCTTATAGGGATTAAAAAATAAAAAGCACATTATCTTAGCCTAAAATGGTGCACATTGGGCAAAAGAATTTGGAAAAATATACGAAAAAAATGCTGAATCAGTGCAACCTTATCTTGAACATCGATAGATAGTTTAGATAGACGGGAACTAAGAATATGCTTTGAGAATGAGAATAATAGGGGAAATATAAACTAAAAATGGCCACTTTAAAGTGACCATTTATATGAGGAAGTGTTGTTATTATGCACTAAAACGTGACAAATCTTCTTCAGGACGAGCAGTCAGCACTTCAATGCCATTTTTTGTTACTAAAAGAGTGTGCTCATATTGAGCTGATAATTTATGGTCTTTAGTGACCACAGTCCATTTATCACCCAGCAGTTTGGTTTGCCAAACACCAGCATTTACCATTGGTTCAATCGTAAAAGTCATACCTTCTTCAAGCACCATACCGGTATCTGGCTGACCATAGTGCAGCACCTGCGGTTCATCATGGAAAGTTGTGCCGATTCCGTGGCCACAATATTCACGAACAACGCTAAAACGTTCAGATTCAACATATTTTTGAATCGCATGACCAATATCACCAATCGTTGCACCTGGTTTCACTACCGCCATACCACGATACATAGCTTCTTGAGCGACTTTACATAGACGGTTTGCTAAAATTGAAGTTTCACCACCCACGATGTACATCATATTGGTATCCCCATGGAAACCATCTTTGATGACAGTGACATCAATATTTAAAATATCGCCTTTTTTCAGGATCTTGTTTTCAGATGGGATCCCGTGACAGACCACATGGTTTACAGATGTACAGATTGTATGCTGGAAAGCAGGGCGGCCAGGCGCTGCACCATAACCTAAACATGCAGGAATGGCATTCTGCACATTTACAATATAGTCATGACAAATCGTATCCAATTCCAGTGTTGTTACGCCGGGTTTGATATGCGGTTTGATCATATCCAACACTTCTGCAGCCAGTCGTCCAGCGATACGCATCTTTTCGATATCTTCTGCGGATTTGATTAAACGACGGGGAGCTTGATAAGTAGTGTTCATGATCTCTAAAAACTTTTGGAAATTTGTATGTGACTATGGTATAAATAGCCGCCCATTTTATCAAATGCTTTTTCGTGAATATATTTGCGAGGCTGATTGAATGGTGTATTAAAAATCCGCACATATATCGTCACATTACTCTGGGTGCCCGCAAGGGTGGAGAATGCGGATATATGGAGGCCTAACCCAAACTTTAAGGTAAAGAAAATGGCAGATTACAACGTAAGCATGCGCGACCTTCTACAAGCTGGTGCGCACTTTGGTCACCAAACTCGTTTCTGGAACCCAAAAATGCGTCAATACATCTTTGGCGCGCGTAACAAAATTCACATCATCAACCTTGAGCACACTGTTCCTGCGTTAAATGATGCTTTGAACTTCGCTAACCAACTGGCTAGCAAAAAGAACAAAGTTTTGTTCGTTGGTACTAAACGTGCTGCTTCTGCAATCATCCGTGAACAAGCTCAACGCGCTGGTCAACCATACGTAGATCACCGTTGGTTAGGTGGTATGTTGACGAACTGGAAAACTCTTCGCCAATCTATCAACCGTTTAAAAGACCTTCAAACTCAATCTCAAGACGGTACTTTCGCTAAACTTACTAAACGTGAAGCTTTAGAACGTAGCCGTGAGATGGAAAAACTTGAACGTGCTTTAGGCGGCGTTAAAAACATGGGTGGTTTACCTGACGCATTATTCGTAATCGATGTTGATCACGAAGCGATTGCAATCAAAGAAGCTAAAAACCTTGGTATTCCTGTAATCGGTATCGTTGATACTAACTCTAACCCAGACAACGTAGACTACGTTATTCCGGGTAACGACGATGCGATCCGTGCAGTAACACTTTATGCTTCTGCTATGGCTGATGCGATTCTTGCTGGTAAAGAATATGCTCAATCACAAGCAAATGCACAAGCTAAAGCAGAAGAAGCTCCTGCTTCTGAGGCTTAATGCGTTAGACGCTAGCTTGTCATTTTTGCGACACGTGATGGTGGCAAAGTAAGCGTTATGTATGCAGGCGGCCCATGAGAATCCTCTGGGCCGTTTCTGTTCTAAAAAGAATTCATTTTCTACCGAATTTAGGAGATAAACATGACTGCAGTTACAGCAAGCATGGTTAAAGAACTGCGTGATCGTACTGGTCTAGCAATGATGGAATGTAAAAAAGCTTTGACAGAAGCTGGTGGTGACATCGAATTAGCGATCGACAACCTTCGTAAATCTGGTCAAGCAAAAGCAGCTAAAAAAGCTGGTAACATTGCTGCTGACGGCGCGATCACAATTGCTCAAGAAGGCAATAAAGCAATCCTTCTAGAAGTAAACTGCCAAACTGACTTCGTTGCTAAAGACGAAAACTTTGCTGGTTTCTCTGCGAAAGTTGCTGCTGCTGCACTTGCTGCAAACGAAACTGATGCTGCTAAAATCGCTGAACTTAAACTTGAAGATGGCGCTACTGTAGAAGAAGCTCGTATTGCGCTAGTTCAAAAAATCGGTGAAAACATCCAAGTACGTCGTGCGAAAATTGTTGAAGGTGAAAACCTTGCTGTTTACAAACACGGTCTTCGTATCGGTGTTGTTGTATCTTACTCAGGTGATGCTGAAACAGGTAAAGGCTTGGCAATGCACATTGCTGCATTCAACCCGGTTGCTGTAAACGCTGAACAAGTTCCTGCTGACCTTATCGCGAAAGAAAAAGAAATCGCTGAAGCAAAAGCACTTGAATCTGGCAAACCAGCAAACATTGTTGAGAAAATGGTTGTAGGTTCTGTTGAGAAATACCTGAACGAAGTTGTTCTTGAGCGTCAACAATACGTAATCGACAACGACAAGAAAGTTGCTGAAGTTCTTAAAGCGACTGGTACTACTGTTGCTAACTTCGTTCGTTTCGAAGTGGGTGAAGGTATCGAGAAGAAAGCTGAGCTTTCTTTCGCTGAAGAAGTTGCTGCTGCTCAGGCTGCTGCAAAATAATTCGGTAACGGATTAGAAAAAAGCCCCGAATGGGGCTTTTTTTATGACTAAATAAAGAATAATCAAGGAGGAATTATGGCAAATAAAACCAATATGGGGATCGGGGCTGTCATTGCACTTTTGGTGGCTGCTTATTTAGGTCTGGATTTATCAGAATCTAAACAACAGACCAATACTTTTATACCTTCAGCAGAAATTGCGCTTCAAGAGCAGACTAATGTTCAAAAAAGTACGCATAAGCTTTCTGATGATACCCAGCGTATAGAGCAAGCTTACCAGCACAGACAAAGTGATCTTCAGGTTCAAGCGAGTGGTAAGGTGGTAGTGTTATTGAAAGATGATAATGAAGGTTCCCGTCATCAGAAATTTATTCTGGAATTATCCACTGGTCAAACTGTATTAGTTGCGCACAATATTGATCTGGCGCCACGCATCCAGAATATTCAAAATGGTGACCAGGTTGTGTTTTTTGGTGAGTATGAATATAGCGACAAAGGTGGGGTGATTCATTGGACCCATCATGATCCATCCAATAAGCACATCAGTGGTTGGTTAAAACACCAAGGAAAAACCTATCAATAAGGGAATTTTCCTTGGTTTTATAAATGTAATGATATTACATACGCTTTAAGCGCACTGTATTGCCTCAGATTGACGAGATTTCCATTTAGGTAGGACTTTGCCTAAATAGGCATCCATGCACCATAACGGGCCAATGAGAAGGAATTGAAGGTCTTTGAAGAAAGAAGGCTTTTTACCTTCAACTTTATGTCCATAAAATTGCCCAATCCAGGCAAAAACAAACAAGGCAATAAAGAAGCCGATACCTACAGGTAAAACCCAGATGAACCAAGCCATCATCAGGGTTAGCGCTGCCATTGCTACAGCCAGTACGATGTCTAAACGTGCATAAAACACAAAAGCCAGAACCAGGAGCAGAGCAGTCAGTAAAGCGCTAAAGTGCGCCATGATGCCAATAATGGAAAAATAGATGGTAGGCACGCAGACCCAATGGATCAGTTTGTTGGTTTTGTTTTGATGACTTTCACTATATTCATCTAACCATTCGGATATTGTTTTCATTCTATCGCTCCCATCCATGAACGTACTGTCGGTTTTCAAAATATAAAACAGTTTGGAGGTATGGTCAAAATGAAATCGATAGTGGGTTGATAAGGGTTAGAGAAAGCTTATACCTGAATGGAATAACATCGACAGTATTAAGGATAAAAGCAAGTCGAATGCTTGCTCTACATCACCAAATAAAAAAGCCACATGACTGTGGCTTTTGAGTTAAATGTAGAGCGGTCAAATCTTATGAGTTTGGACCATCTACACGCTCAATATTGACATGTGCAGTACCAGCATTGGTAATACCAAGCTGTTTAGCAGCACCGTAAGATAAATCTAGAACACGGTTGCCATGGAATGGACCACGGTCATTCACCTTCACAACAACACTCTTACCATTGTTTTTGTTAGTCACGCGGATAAAGCAGTTTAATGGCAGGCTACGGTGTGCAGCAGTCATTGCATTCATATCGAATGTTTCACCACTGGCAGTTTTACGGCCATGGAACTGACGACCATACCAAGATGCTGTACCTGTCTGACTGAATTTACGAACTGTGTTTGAAGCAACATTGTTCAGTTTCTCAATCACTGAAGGCTCTTCTGCAGGAATTGCAATTTTTGCTGCAATAGTTTGACGACGAACTTTATCGCCAGAACGCTCAGTGATTGAAAGGCTGTTCAAATTTGTGAAATTTGAATTGAAGCTTTGAGCTTCTTTGTTTAATACACGCGCTGCAAGACGCGAATTGTCATGATCATTATTGAATGATGATGACTGAACCATATCTGCTTGCGATTGCGTTAGGGTAACGGTCGCGGCGATGGCCATAAAATACTTCAGAAAAGAAGAATGCATTGAATCAACTCCTAACAGCATGTTTCATTAGATTGGACCTAAGTAGCTGATAACCCTATAAACATGCCTGATATTTAACTTATGCAACTACATTTAACGAATTGGATAATATTCATGCTGGCAACTGGCTGTCTAGTGTTTAATTAAAATAGTTAAAAAAAGTACGCAAAATAAACAATGAGTGATTAAAAAATAATCAATATTGTAACAAAGCGTAAAAAATGCCTAAAATTTAGACATTTTGTTTAATAAAAATCTTGACTTTAATAATATGTAGTAATTTTTACTGTTATCGGTTCGTAATTTCTGTACCTAAAAGCCACAATGCAGTGGCATACATACGACTACGATTGTACGTGGTAATCACTTGAAAATTCGGAAAAGTAATATAGTAAATCGGTCCGTAATTTTCTTGTAATTGAATGACATTGACCATATCAAGATCATCAACACGAACAATCGGATTCATCGGACTGATCCCTTGGGTTTTGATTACTCCATAAGGCGTTGGCTGTGTGAGATCCTTGGCGATGACAGAATCAGGATTCGAACCGCTATAACGGGCAGGAAAGGCAATTGGCTGATCTCGTTGCCAGCCATTCTGAGCCAGATAGTTTGCAATTGAACCAATCGCATCTACCGCAGAATTACGTAGATCGATATGGCCATTACCATCATAGTCGACCCCATACTTTGGAATATTACTTGGCATAAACTGCGGATAGCCGACAGCACCTGCATAAGAACCGACGATTGAGGATGCTGACACACCATCCTTATATGACCATGCGATCAATGCCGCCAGTTCATCTTGGAAGTATTGCGCACGACGTTCATAACCAAAGCCAAGAGTTGCCAGTGCATCACGGGTCACAAATGAACCCTTGTTGCTGCCAAAACCGGTCTCTACCCCCAAAATACCCAGAATGATCGATTGTGGTACACCAAACTGCTGCTCAGCGCGATTTAGTGTTGCAGCATATTGCTGCTTGAAACGTACACCACGTTGAATCGTGCCTTCTGACAGAAAATTGGTCTTATAGGCATACCAGGGCTTACTTTCACTTGGACGATTCATGATATTGATAATATTTGGAAGATTTTTTGCTCCCGTCATTGCACTGTCTACTTGCTGAGCACTTAGACCATAGGTCTGCATGGTATTCTGCTTGAAACTGGCATAAGAGGGATGATATTGAAAATCGTTGGCCAGGCTTAAACTACTGAGTCCGAATGCACTGACAAGGATCGAAAGCTGCTTCAATTTTTTATAAAAATTCGATTTCAACATCTTGGTATGATTTCCAATTTTTTGGTAGGTTTGTGGCTATGTCATTTGAATCGTGCCATGAAAAAGATCAATTCACTTTTCTCAATTTTCTGGCATTAGAGGCAATATTAAAGATAACATTCTGATGAATAGGAGTCATATAAACTCCCTTAAAAACAGGAAAAGTTTGGTTGTTTTTTCAGCATTTTGTATTTTAGTTCACAATAACTGTAACAAGCTATTTCTTAAGCCACAGAAAAGCCTGACCGAAGTCAGGCTTAATCTGCATTTTTTAATAAATATGCGGCTTTATTCAGTAAAAAATAAAGTGTCGTGATATTCTGCCATTGCCTGCAATTCATCCTTATTTAAATTCAGGATGATTTTATCTGCTGCAATATTAATCGCCTTGATTACTGCTGAAGCACCAATATCAGCAGCCTTGCGTTTAATCATGCCTAAATCTAAGGTTTTATTAAAGTCGACCATAAAATGACGTACAGTCGCTTCACCAAACTGTTTGTACAAATTGCTGAGACTTTGTTTATCGACACTTTGGCCAGCTTTTAATTCTGCATAATGGTGTTTTAGATTGGTGACCAGATTGGCATCCAGAGGTTCACCAATACGGAAATTTCCTTCCGGATCTTTAAACAGGCTGCGTTCAGAGAAAGCGATCGACTCCTTGACGACTTCATTTGGTGCTTTACCTAGTAACTGTTTGAGTAACACTGCCACAGTAGACTTGATATAGCCCGCCAATTTTTCTGCCGTATCGCGTTTTTCGCTTGCCGGAAAACGGCGTACCAGTTCCGTGAGAATTGCATCAATAATTTCATCATTAATCATTAATGCAGTTTTATCACGCAGTGGATAAAGCGGTTCACTCGAGTTTTTATTTTTCTGTGCAGTCTGAATTGTATTTAATAGTTCTGCAGAAGGAATAAAACCAAAAAAAGGCATTTTTAAACCTCAATGTTTTTTATTGTCGCGCTAAACGAATAGGGCGAGGCATCCATGTGGAATCCGATACACGACAAGGGTTGATATCCAATCCACCACGGCGTGTATAGGTCGCATATACCATCAACTTTTCCGGTTTCAGATTTTGCCAGATATCGGCAAACATCTGTTCCACACATTGTTCGTGAAAACCGTTGTGCTGACGATACGAAATAATATAAGCCAAAATACTCTTATAACAAGGTTTTTTGCCCTGATAGCGTATAAATACTGTACCCCAATCCGGTTGTCCAGTGACTGGGCAGTTACTTCTTAATAAATGTGAATAGAGTTGCACTTCGATATTTTCATCGCTGTGCCGATTTAAAGACAATAAAGAAGCATCTGGATGATTTTCCAGGCGTTCCGGAGTCAGGTCATCAATACAGATACCTTCAGGCTTGGAAATTTCCAGTTCATCAACATGGAAAAGATCCAGTGTGATTTCAGCACCGGCAGCTTTTGAGAGGTCTTTTTCTACAGTTGCAATAAAGGCCTCTTTTGAATCAAACTTGGCAAAGTTCAGGCTATTGAAATAGAGCTTTAAAGACTTTGATTCAATGAGATTTGGGGAAAATGCTGGCAGGGTAATTCGACCAATAGCCACTTGAGGTATGCCGGCAGAATTTAACCATGAAATTTCAAAAACATGCCACCAGTCTTTGCCTTGCTGAATAGCTTCAACATGGGCATATTTTTCACGGGCAGGCGCACGAGAAATCGGGAACAAAATATCGGGTTGATACTCTGTTGGGTAGTTGGTGTCTTTACCAAGGAGAGAATGTTCTACACTCATTATTCACGCATTCCTGAACCACGAGACAATAAATAGTAAGCAATACCGTAAAGCACGGCACACCAGAAAGTAATCACGACCAATGAAACGGAAACATTGACATCACTATGACCTAAAATGCCGAAACGGAACGCATTGACCATATACACGATCGGGTTAACTAAAGAGAGATTTTGCCAGAACGGACTTAAGGCTGAAATCGCATAAAATACACCGCCTAAATAGGTCAGTGGTGTAAGTACAAAAGTCGGGATGATCGAGATATCATCAAAAGATTTGGCATAGACAGCATTAATAAAACCGCCTAGAGAGAATAATAGCGAGGTAATGAGTACTGTATATATAGTCACAAACCAGTTGGTAATATAAAGGTCTGCAAAAAACAGGCTCATGGCACTGACAATAATCGCTACAAATAGACCACGAATCACCCCACCCAATACATAACCCCATAAAATAGCATGTAAAGGTACCGGGCTCATGATCAGCTCTTCAATACTTTTTTGAAATTTTGAGCTAAAGAAGCTGGAAGAAACGTTGGCATAACTATTAGTAATCACCGCCATCATAATCAGACCAGGGACAATAAACTCCATATAACTATAGCCGCCCATTTCCCCAATACGTGAACCAACCAGATTACCGAAGATCACGAAATATAGACTCATGGTAATTGCTGGTGGCAACAGAGTTTGTGGCCAGATCCGCATAAAGCGGCGAACTTCTTTATGAACGATGGTATATAAGGCGACGCCGAGCTGATTTATATTCATTGTGCAGCTCCATCCAGATTTTTCTCGACCATTTTCACAAATAGTTCTTCTAAGCGGTTTGACTTGTTACGCATACTGCGTACCTGAATGTTCTGTGATTCCAGTAACTGGAACAAATCATTCATGGAATGGGCTTTATCCAGTGTCACTTCTAGGGTCATTGGATCAACTAAATTAAATTTCACACCAATAATTTCAATTTTTAATGGCTCAATAGGCGCAGCCAGATCGAAGATAAAGGATTCTTCATTGAGCTGATTCAGGAAGTTCTTCATGGTGGTATCTTCTTTGATCACACCACGGTCGATAATCGCAATCCGACGACACAACATCTCTGCTTCTTCCAGATAATGAGTCGTTAAAATAATAGAAGTACCATTACCGTTCATTTCATTAAGAAAATCCCACATGGAACGACGCAATTCGATATCTACACCGGCGGTCGGTTCATCCAGAATCAGTAATTTTGGTTCATGCATCATCGCACGGGCAATCATCAGGCGACGTTTCATACCACCGGAAAGCATACGAGCTTGGGTAGAGCGTTTTTCCCAAAGACCCAGTTTATTTAAATATTCTTCAGCACGCGCTTGGGCAATTTTTTTAGGAATACCGTAATAACCGGCTTGAGTGACCAGAATATCAAAGGTTTTTTCAAACTGGGCGAAGTTAAATTCTTGGGGTACCACGCCTAAACATTGTTTGGCTTCAGAAGGGTGGGTATCCAGATTGTGACCAAAAATTTCAACGGTTCCAGAAGTTTTTCTTGTTAATGAACTGATAATACCAATAGTAGTGGACTTGCCCGCGCCATTAGGTCCTAACAGGGCATAGAATTCACCTTCAGGTACAGTTAAGTTAATTCCTTTAAGTGCCTGAAAACCATTTCCATAGGTCTTCGACAAATCCCTTAATGTCAGCGCATCAGTCATAGAGATCTCAAATGGTGAAAAGTTGAGATATTGTGAGTGATCTTGCAGAATAAACCAAGTCATTCACATGGAATTCTCTGTTGCTGTTTTGGCACACTGTATAAAGGATAGGCATAAAAATAACGAAGTTATAGATAGTTGCTTTACCTTATGCGTTTTTTTGTTATGATGTGCGCATTCCAAAAAGCTGCGGCCATAGCTCAACTGGATAGAGTACAGGTCTCCGAAGCCTGTGGCGTGGGTTCGAGTCCCGCTGGCCGCACCATCATTTTTAAGTTCACTTTCCTCATTAGATTAAAAAATCAATTCCAGATCTATAAAATAAATTATGAATTCTCTTCCTCTTCATCCTGATGTTTTTGACGTATTTGATCTCTTTTAACCTGAGGGTCTTGATTCACGCCTAACTGACCGCGTTGAATCTCTCGATCCTGTTTCTCTTGTGGATCTAATTCTTCTTCTGGAAACTCTTCATTCAGTTCTTCATCTGGTTTAGCCATCGGGAATTACCTCTTGTTGAGAATATATATATGTATAAGTCGCCCTAGTCCTTTAATTCTATACCCTAGTCCTTTAATTCTATAAAAGTGGATGAATTACATTGTTGTATTTATAGTTTGTTTAATCTCATAAATTGTTGTTCCTATAAATAGATGTGCTGAGTAGTTTTTCTATCAAAAAAATTAGTATCTTATGTTCACAATAAAAATGAGATATAGATATGAAAAAATTATTATTCATTGGGGTAATGATTGAGGCTTCTTCAGTTGCTGGAGCGAATACACCATTAGCTATTCAATATGGTAATCCTGTTCCAATAGATAAAGCAGTAATTACAACTACACCTTATCATGCTCAAGAAAACCTAATAAGTCAGTACTCTTTGGCTTTTGGCTATGCCGGTTCAAAAATAGGGTCGGACAGTTTTTTGGGTACCGAATCATTCGATGGGCTGTTTATTAGACCTCTTGCGAAAGTAAAAACTGCCTCAATATAGATTTCATGAAATATCAGAAATTAAATCGTTTTTCAGATTCTGAATTCCAGCGCTTGGTTGGTGTACCTCGAGCAGTTTTTAGTGAAATGGT
>NZ_JBHDVN010000018.1:0-61981 GCF_046635365.1 Acinetobacter sp. NIOH-H-8 | reverse complement strand
TCAATTGCTCAACCATTAAATCAAAGGTTGACCATGAGATGCCCGTGTATCGCTTGAACTGAGGATCAGAAAGCTTGTTTGAATCGATGTATTTCATCCGCAGATTATGCATGAATGCCAAGAAATCCGGAGTGCAAATATTAACCAAAAAGAAGATCGTTTTTTGATTTATGAAAGAGATCTAATTAAAAATATATAAACTTATTCCTTCTTAAATTTATTTTATATTCTTAGTCGATAATAAATAAGCCCGAGAATTTACCATTCAATAAAATAAAACTAATTTTATTGATTTATTGAAAAAATAAAAAAAATACCTATTTGTAGTTTTTTATACCCAGTATCTACAAAGCTAAGTTGTCAGTGGTGCATTTTTGTGGGATAAGTAAATAAGGAATAGACAATTTGCAGAATTGAAAATCCAGTCTTTTGCCCTGATAAATCATCTACCACGATCACAAACGATATAGACTTTTGGAGAGCCGCTCAGGTGACTAAACAATATCTGACTCATCGTTGTCTGATTGCGCCACCCCATGCAAGTGACGATTTTTTTGCCCATACGGTCATTTATCTGGCCCGTCATGATGAAGATGGCGCTCAAGGGATTATTATTAACCGCCCTGCTGGCATTCAAATTAAAGAATTGCTGAATGATCTGGACATTGAGGCGGATAATGTCAATCCTCATGAAGTGTTGCAAGGTGGACCTTTGCGACCAGAGGCCGGTTTTGTCCTGCATACCGGTCAGCCGACCTGGCATTCCTCTATTGCTGTGGGTGAAAATGTTTGTATTACCACATCTAAAGATATTCTGGATGCGATTGCGCATAATGAAGGTGTAGGCCGCTATCAGATCGCATTGGGTTATGCGAGCTGGGGCAAACATCAGCTTGAAGAAGAGATTGCCCGGGGTGACTGGCTAATCTGTGAATCCGATATGGACCTGATTTTTAATTTACCTTATAACGACCGCTGGGATGCTGCCTATAAAAAAATGGGCGTAGACCGAACCTGGTTATCTTCTGAGATTGGACATGCCTGATGTAAACGCGCCAAACACTATTATGGCGTTTGATTTTGGTACACAGAAAATGGGAATAGCAGTCGGCCAATCCCTGATTGAAAGTGCCAATCCCCTCCCTTTATTTCCTATGAAAGACGGGATTCCGAACTGGGACGAATTACTGAAAATTGTAAAAAGTCATCAGCCGGGCCTATTTTTGGTCGGCCTGCCACTAAATATGGATGATAGTGAATCTGAACTGTCGACACGGGCACGTAAATTTGCCCGCCGTTTACGTCATCAGACCAATATTGAAACCTTGATGGTGGATGAACGCCTGACCACTCGTGAAGCACGGGATGAACTGGATCATTATCAGGCACAAGGTCGTGGCAAAAAATTGTCTGCGGACAGTATTGCTGCTGCCCTTTTAATTGAAAGCTGGTATCGGCATCCGGCTGGACTGCAACCCTAAATTTCTTTTAAATAGAAGCAATAGCATCTTTCGAGATGCTATTTTTTTTGAATTGAAGAATCTCTTTTTTAGTTCATTGGGATACTTTCAATCTAAAAGAATAGAGTGCCTTTATCAATCATTTTTTAATCATAAAACAATGACCAAAGAAATTTCCTCATCCTCACTTCCTCCCTGAGGGAGAAAGAATTTTAAATACTAATGAACTAATATTTTTTGTTTTATCAAAGATAATTTAATTAAGGAAAAAAATAACGAAAAGTCAGGTTAATTCTGGGTTCCAAAACCCGAGTCGTTTTCCGGATACAATGTTTCCAGTAGTGTTGAGTCTGTCCACGCATCACAATCAATTGACCACTTTGCAAAAGCAGATCTACTGTTTTATTTTCTGTCTTATGTTTAAAGCTCATCTTGCGGGTTGCACCCAGACTGAGGGATGCAATCACATTTTCGCGGGATGCTCCTTGATATAAAGCCATCTCATCATCACTATGCCAGCCCAGACCCTGCGAACCATCTTCATATAAATTAGCCAGACAGGAATTAAAGGAATGACCCACCAATTTCTCAATATGCTGCTTTAACCGAAATAGCCCCGGTGTCCAGATATGAGCTTGTTTGAAACTTCCGGAATAATGATATTGATAGTGTTCATCGCCATACCAGACGACTTTTCGCCCAGTGACGTAGTGCTTGCCAAATAAAGTGACTTCATCCGCTTGCCAGGCCAGATGAGCTAGAAAATGCTGTAAATATTGCTGGCTCTGCTGCTCATTTAAAATCTGGCCATAATCCTCTACCACCCCATCAAAGGGTAATAAATTCATTTGAGGTTCTGGCGCAAACAGGTCCAAAGTCATTTTAAAATCAGTCTAAAAATTTCAGTATCTTGCTGAAAAGATTGAGACTTATCCGGAAAAATTACAATCTAATTTCACAAATAAATACAACATTTACTCTTGTGAGTACCTTTATTCCTGCCTAGACTAAATTCAACTTTGACAATAAAAATAATTGCTTATGAATTTATGGCAGCTGTTTTTAAAACTTCGTCCCTTTGTCAGCCCTTATCGACTTCTGGTGATTGCAACCCTCATTCTGACCCTGATCGGTTCCTTTACTGCTCAGGTCAATGCACTGACCCTGCAATATGCAGTCGACAGTATCAATGCTTTGCTGGAACAAGGACAAGGGCTGGATGAAGGCTGGCATATACTGATTACTATCTCTGCCATTTTACTTGGTAAAGAGGTGGTGAATGCACTGGTACAGTTTGGGCAGAAGTTTTATGGAGAAAAGCTGCGGATTTTTATTTCCCAAGATCTGGCTCAAGGCATTATTGAAAAGTTTTTAAAATACCGGTTGGCATTTTTTAATCAGGACAATAACCAAGCTGGAAAATTACAGACCCGAATCGATCGCGGAATTGGCTCCCTCACCCGACTGGTTCAGATCTTTTTTATTGATATTTTTCCTCTATTTACCAGTGCAATTGTCGCGCTCGGATTGATGTACTATGCCAATTTTTATGTCGGACTGGTCGCCACAGCGATTGTGCCAATCTACTTTTGGCTCACCTATAAACAGGCACAAAAACTCGGTGGATGGCGCCGTAGTCTGAGAGATGGCCGGGAAAAAAAGAGCCAAGGGATTCTCAGTATCATCAATTCAATTACAGTCATCAAATCCTTTAACCGGGAATCAATTGAATCAGACAAGCAGCTGAGCTTGCAGCGTGAACTGACCGATAACCAGATGAAAACCCGGCAAACCAGCTTCCTGTTTGATGGCTTAAAAACCTTTATTGAACAGATCGGCATAGTCCTGATTATTATTCTGACCTCCTATTTTGTACTGGATGGCCAGATGAGTATCGGCATGATCATGTACCATGTGCTGCTCTTTAATAACGTCTCTGCCCCGATTCGCTCGTTGCACCGGATTTATGATGAAGTGAATGATGCCATGATCTATTCAGAAAGCTTCTTTAATATTCTGGAAGCGGATGCTGAAATTGAGCAAAGCGGACAGCAAAAACCGCCAGTTAAAGGCCGATTTGAGCTAAGTGGCGTGAATTTTTATTATCCGAATGAGCATCATGCTTTAAAAGATATCAATATGGAAATCCGTCCCAATACCATTACCGCACTGGTAGGATTATCAGGAGCCGGAAAATCAACCTTGATCAGTCTGCTCGATAAATTTTATGAACCACAGGAAGGCCAGATCAAGCTGGATGGGATCGACTTAAAAGATTATGACACTCAATATCTGCGTGATCATATCGGATTAGTATTACAGAAAAATCATATTTTCCAGGGCACAATTTTTGACAATATCCGTTATGGCAAAACCAATGCCAGTATGGATGAGGTGATTGCAGCTGCTCAAAAAGCCTCAATTCATGAACAGATTTTACAGCTACCGGATGGTTATGATTCCGATGCCCTGCAACTGTCCGGCGGTCAGCAACAGCGGATTGCCATCGCACGGATGTTCCTGAAAAACCCGCCGATTATTTTTCTGGATGAACCAACGGCAAGCCTGGATGCCATTGCAACAGAACAAATTAAACAGAGTTTGGATCAGATCAAGCAAGGCCGTACCGTGATTATTATTTCGCATAGCCTGTCTCAGATTATTGATGCAGACTATACCTATGTGATGAAAGAAGGTTGTATTGCCGAACACGGTGAACATGACGCGCTTTATCATCAGGACGGCGTGTATAAGGAAATTTTTGATGCAATGGCCAAGAGCCTGAATATTGAAAAAATTGCCAAGACTTTTGAAGATGATGCAGAGGAAGAAACGCATAGTTAGCTCTTCATTCAACTATCCCTAAAAAATAAAAGCGGTCTTTAAAGACCGCTTAAAATCAAGATTCATCGTCCAGTATTAAAACCGCATAATCCATTCACCCCTGATATAACGATAATCGTAATTCGGACCATAGAAAGAAGCACTGCGGTTATATCCGGCATTCATCCGCAGAAATTGCGAGCCACGAACAGGACTTTGTACATTAAGCTCAAATAGCCGGGTAGACTGGCTCGGATCCTGATTGATTTTTTCTCGGCCAAAGCCTGCCGTTAAGCCTGCAGACCAGCCAGCAAAGCGCTGACGCCAACCAAGAGCGAACATCGATTCTTGATAATCTTCTGGGTTGAAGTACTCTCTACCTACATCTTCTTCACTGCTGCGATACATACGGTAACGAGCCTGAAGCGTTAGACCCAGATCTAGTGAAGGCTGATAAATCAGTCTAAGGCGACCATGATCACGGCGGTTATCATCCGAGAAAAACTGTGTTCCTGCTAAACCCACGAGAGTGACATGTTCACCTAAACCCTGATCCAGTGCAGCACCAACAAAAGTAAAGTTTGTTCCTGCATCAAGTGCAGGCTGGGTTTCAACCCAGTCACGATTGGCAAAAAGTTCTACTGCTGTCTTTTCTGCAAGTGCGGTACGGTAACTACCATCAAAGGTCAATAAAGTATGACCACCTTGCTCAAATAATCCTGCTTCTAAGGTCCAGCCATGGGCTGTAGCGGACTCAATATCACGCCCAATAAATGAGATCTTCTGACCATCGCGTTTCCAGTCATCTGTCCTATATTGATAGGCACTGCCACGTATACCCAGATAATGATCGGCATCTTCATATTGAGGCAAGAATTCCGCTGATAATTTACGAGTCTGGAAGCCTTCACTATCGTCACTTAAAAAGAATTCCGTTCCAGCCGCTCGTTCACTTGATGTCTGATCTTCATTTAATCCATTGGCCAGGCTGGCAGTACTCAAACTCACGAGTAAAGGAACACATACATATGTGATTTTCATAGTGTTCATTTTGTTCCCCAGGTTTTTCGTGTTCTCAACACTTCATCCATATAGCCTAAAATACTGGCAGGTTGAAGCAGGAAACTATAGGCCAATACATACAATAAAAAGCCACTGAAGTTTTTGCGGACCTTAAGCTCCAGGTCATTAAACATTCTGCGTTCAATCGAATAATTTAAGAAGCCCAACAGGAATGCCATTGGCAATAACACCAAGGTCATGATTCCGACAATCCAGTAATGTCCAAAACATGCCAGAATGATTCCCGGAATAAAGCCAAAGGTAAAGGCAATATCGAGCCACGGGAAAAACAGGTTCCAGTAAATAAAAAATGTAGAGAGTCTTGGCTTGATTAAAATACTAGGATGTTCAATGAATGCCTCAATCATGCCACGAGCCCAACGCTGACGCTGTTTAACAAACACTTTAAGCGTCGTCGGTGCATTGGTAAACAGGCAGGCATCCTCACAATGGCCAATCCGATAACCTGCATTTAACAAGGCCCAAGTCAGCACAATATCTTCACCTACACATTCAGGCCAACCACCGACTTCAATCAGGGCATTACGGTCATAAATAGAGAAAGCACCTTGCGCTACCAGAGTTCCTTGATAGAGAGATTGCAAGCGTTTGGTCGCCGAGATCCCCAGAAAATAGTCCCATTCCTGAGTTTTGGTCAGCAGATTGGTACGCGAATTACGTACCAGAATTTTACCTGCAACCGCACGTGTATTTGGAGGATCTGCCACATAGCGTTCAACAATATTGATCAGGGCAACACGATGGAGATAGGAATCCGCATCGACGGTAATTACCAGATCATGTTCGGCAAGTTTCAGGCCTTCATTTAAGGCGTGCGCTTTCCCTGCATTTTGCTTTAAATCCAATAAAGTCAGCCAGGGAAATCTTGATTCTGCTTTGCGAACAATCTCTGCGGTTTCATCCTGAGAGCCATCATTGATCACAATAACCTGTAATTTTCCCGGATATTTTTGCTGACTAATACTGACCAAAGTATCTTCAATTGAGGCGGCTTCATTGTAGGCTGCGACCAACATGGTAATCCCTGGATAAACCGCTAATGGCTGACGTTTAGGTTGTCTGTCCATCATCAGGCTGAATGCCGCAAATGAGTTCATAAATCCTGGAATAATGGCAATACCATAGATCAGGAAAATAGCCCAAAAATAACCGATATAGCTGCTCAAATCATGCATCTAGTCCTGGGCAATCCAGATGGAAAATACGGTCCAGAAACGCGCACCCATTAACGCGATCACAAACTTTAACTGCACAGAAAAGTAAATTCGGGAAGCTTCTCTTTGACTTTCATCAATGATCATGAATTTTCTCTTAAATATATAATTTCACTGAGTAAATTAATGCAGGGTTAGGTTTAGACCAGAAATATGTGACTGATAACAAAAGAGCTTCGTTTTTCTTTCTTATCTATTGGTTTGATGAGCACATGAAAAAATCTTTTCACTTTCTGAAAATAATTCCATTTTCATAAATCAACCCGCATTTTGCTAAATTATATACAACTTTTGTATTTTTTTTGATAAATAGTTCACATTTCTTTTAATTAAATTTACAAAGCTTATTAGTAATTGTTATTTATGTGATTTTTCTCATAGTAATATTAGGGAACGCCTATCCTATCTAGCTTTCACAATATCAAGAGCATTTTTTTGAAATAAAAAAAGCCTGCACAATGCAGGCTTTTTACTATTATTTAGGTTTGCTTAACGCTGAAATTTTTGTTCAATTTCTTCAACACTGCTATGACGTACATCCAGGCCCTTGACCATATAAATGACCTGTTCCGAAATATTACGTGCATGGTCTCCAATGCGTTCCAGCGAACGTAGTACCCAAAGTACATTAATCACCCGACTAATATGCCGTGGATCTTCAATCATATAGGTCATTAAAGTACGGGTAGCGGACTGATATTCCCGGTCAATGTCGGCATCGGCCTGCATCACGCGCAGCGCTTGGTCTACATCCAGACGAGCAAAGGCATCCAATGCATCATGAATCATCACTCGAACTTGGTTACCAATATGTCGGGTTTCCATATAACCGCGTGGTGAACCACCCTCTTCACACAAAGTCTGGGCAATACGGGCAATTTTCGATGCTTCATCTCCAATCCGTTCCAGATCGGTATTGGCCTTGGACATGGCAAGCACCATGCGCAGATCAATAGCAGCAGGATGACGGCGAGCCAAAATCAGGGTGAGTGCCTCATCAATTTCACCTTCCAGGCGGTTCACAATATTGTCCTGAAACTGCACATCGACCGCCATGGCAGCATCTGTATCCAGCAGCGCATGAATGGCATTGGCTACCTGCTGTTCTACCATGCCACCCATGGTCATGAACTTGGTATTTACATCCTGCAATTCTTCATTGAATTGCGAAGAAATATGATGACTGAGCACAGGATTATTGGGACTCAAGGAAATCTACTCCAGAACAGGAAAAGGCAAGAACACATCATGAAATGTCATTAAAGCATGACCATCATGAAAGTTTGATGACAACTCATTAGTCGTCTTTAAGAACGGTCATATTCAATGAGCCAGGCATTCATCTCTGCCAGTTCCTTTTCTGTCAATTGTCCTACTGAAGCCTGTAATTGCAGTACATGCAGCAAATAATCATATTTAGCATTCAGATAGTCAGTCTTAGCAGAGAAGGCATTACGCTGCGCCAGCAATACATCCACCATGGTTTTTAAACCTTCCTGATATTGAGCTCTGGAAGCTTGAGACACAATATCTGAAGATTGCATCGCTGCTTTACGTGCATTGAGTTTGGCCTCATCCGTTTCTACCTGCAGATAAGACTGTTTGACATCGGTGTTGGCTTTGCGGATTGCGGCATCCAGTTGGGCTTCACTTCGCTGCACATTTACGCCGGCCTGACGAATACTTTTTTGGGTTCGGCCCCCGGTAAACAGGTTCCAGTTGACCTCGACGCCAATCTGGTCAAAATCACCATTGGTTGATAACACTGTTTCAGGAGTCTGCTTTAAATAGCCATAGGTTCCGACGGCTTCAACCTGAGGATAGAGAGCCGCCTGCTCTACCCGCTTGGCATCTTCCGAATAGCGTTTCTGCAAACGGGCCTGTAGAATTTCCAGATTCTGGTTTTGTGCCAGTTCGGTCCAGGAACCGATATTACTCGGAACAGGTTTCTGAAACTGGAAATCCTCACGCAGAACCGCCAGATTTTCCTGATAGGGCCCAATCAACTGAGCCAATTGTTCCTGTGCCAGCACCAGTTGTACCTGTGTAGAAATCCGGTTAGCTTGTGCACTTTGGTATTGGGCATTGGCTTCACTGACATCACTTCTCGCCACGAGCCCTTCTCGAAGTTTGGCATTCATCATCCTTAACTGTTCTGATAAAGCCTGCTCTTCCTGTAAATAAGCTGTGGTTAAAGACTGCTGACGTAAAACATTAAAATAGGCTTCTGCCACCTGCAAAATATGCTGCTGCTTTTGCAGACGCAAATTAACTTCACTAAGTTCTACCGAGGTTTTGACCTGCTTATAACCCTGCCAAGCATCCCAGCGGAATAAAGGCTGACGTGCAGTAACTGCAATCTGACGCGTGGTCGTACTCGAACCCTGTAGTTCCCCAAATTCGGCAGGCAAACCTTCTATCGATGAATTATCAGCAGACTGGTTTTTACGGGTCACATTTCCAGATAAAGTCACAGTCGGCAATAAATTTCCGCTGGCAATGCCCAGATTGAGCTGGTCCGACTGGTATTGCAACAGATTCGCCTGCCAGTTCGGATCATTCTGCTGGGCACGCTGATAAGCTTCAAGCAGATCCAGCGCAAACAGTGTCGGACTGACACCCAATAAACAGGCACTGACGATGAGTTTTAATTTCATTTTATAGTTTTCACCCCTACAGCCATTTCAATCATCAGATTAAGGCGCTTTAAACCCAGCAATACTAAAGATTTCTTTTGATTTTTTACGTATGACTTTTATTAATTTTCTCTTATAGATCCACGATTTTATTCAATATTCCTCCTATTTTCCCCTTCCTGCATCCTAGCTTAACAAAGCCATTCACAATACTACACATAGAACTTGAATTAGATCTATACAATATAGCTCCCAGTAAGGCAGTTATTTCTGATTTCATCTATATAGAGTCCTGAAGCATAGTGTTAACGCGAATTCATTCGATATTCAAAGTTTGTTTTGTTTTCAGCAGTTTGCTGTTCGTAGGCGGATGCCAGCAATCCTCAGAACCGCAAGTTGAAATGGAACAGGCCGAGGTTAAAAACGTTCAATCTCCCGCGAACGATTTCACTCTCATGTGTGAAAATATTGAAAAAAACATGTCCCAGATTAATGAACAGCGCACCACTTTTGCACTGGAACAGATTAATCAGGACCTTAAAGTGTGTCTGCCGCTCATGGAACTGGCCGAGCAGAAACACCTGATGCAGCGTTCCACAGAAATGTATCAACGCTTCCTGCATGTGGAACGCACCGAATTTCAGCAGCGTGCTTTCGAGCAATATGCCTTAGATATGGCTCAGCATCCTACTATTCAGCAAAGCCACTTTGAACAGTTGACCACACGCGACCAGTATTTATTGAAGCATAAAGGTCAGGCCTATGTAGAACTGCTGGATCAGGGCAATGGCACGCTACAATATCGTCGTAGTCCGGAATATCTGGTACGTATCTTTGCGCCGTATTTACCAGCTGCCGAAAAGGTATTTATTGAAAATCTGGCTGAGCAGAATATGGAACCGGTCTTGGTCGAAAAACGCTTACAGCTTGAAGCTGCCAATATTGCCGCTCGCGCTTTATTCTGGGAAGATTATCTGCAAACTTATCCGAAAAGTAGCTATCAGCGCGATGCCGAATATCTGCTGAAACAATATACTTATTTCCTGTTCAGAGGCAGCGAGCAATCGCCAATCTCTGAGGATTATCGTGACCGTTATTCAGTAGAAACCAGCCATCTGGAAACTATTATTGGTCTAGCGCGTGGTCAGAAATCCAAGTTATCGACACAGGCGCAATTATTTTTAGAGTTTCTGGACATGAATCCTGAACAGCGTCAGCGTGCCTTAGCTGCGGAATATCGTGACCGTTCCAGCACTGAACAGATTTTATATTATGCTCAAGTCACCCCACCCTCACAGAACTACAATAAAGACTGCTTTAAAGATGCGATCTGTCTTTAAAACAATCTTTTCTTAAAAAACGATGAGATAGCCGAAAATCAGCAACCCCTCCCAATTTAAAGCTACTTTTTAAATACCAACTAAGCTAAGATTTAGCCTCGCTTGACGGAGCGCGAGTAATAACTCGCTGAGATCACTTAAATCAGCCTTTTCGGCCATTTGATAGTGAGTACCGTTGAACCTGATCAGGTTAATACCTGCGTAGGAATCAAGCCATCTAAAAACGATTACCCTTGTTTTATCTACTCCCAGATAATTCCGTCCACGTTTTTGGTCGTGCTTGATTCGTTGATGTCATTCATAAGGATCATTGCAATGAGCCAGTTAACGAATCTTTCTTCTGAAACTCCACTTACTCCACACGAACAGGAAGCGCGTGATCTGACCCGCATTCTGCCAGCTTCCCGTAAAGTTTATCTGCAAGGCTCACGTCCTGATATTCAGGTGCCCATGCGGGAAATTTCTCTCAGCGAAACCCCGACTGGTCTGGGTGGTGAATATAATGCACCGCTGATGGTCTATGACACTTCAGGGGTTTATACCGATCCAAACATTGAAATTGACCTGAATAAAGGCCTGCCAAATCTGCGTGAAGGCTGGATTGAACAGCGTAATGACACAGAAATGCTGGATGATTTAAGTTCTGAGTTTGGTCGCCAACGTCTACGTGATATCCGTACTGCCAATATCCGCTTTGCCCATATCCAGAAACCACGCCGGGCTAAACTTGGCCAGAATGTGACCCAGATGCACTATGCCAAACAGGGCATTATTACGCCGGAAATGGAATATATCGCGATTCGGGAAAACTTGTGTCAGCTGGAAGGGACCGATATGCGCCAGCATCCGGGACAGAATTTTGGTGCCAAAAATTTACAGAAAATCACCCCTGAATTTGTACGCCAGGAAGTCGCTGCAGGCCGTGCCATTATTCCTGCCAATATTAATCACCCTGAGCTGGAACCGATGATCATTGGTCGTAATTTCCTGGTGAAAATTAATGCCAATATCGGGAACTCTGCGCTGGGTTCAAGTATTGAAGAAGAAGTGTCAAAAATGACCTGGGCAACCCGCTGGGGTGCCGACACCATTATGGATCTGTCGACTGGTCAGAATATTCATGAAACCCGTGAATGGATTATCCGTAACTCTCCAGTGCCAATCGGTACCGTACCAATTTATCAGGCACTAGAAAAAGTCAACGGTGTAGCTGAAGACCTGACCTGGGAAATCTTTAAAGATACCTTGATTGAACAGGCTGAACAGGGCGTGGATTACTTCACGATTCATGCCGGTGTGTTACTTCGTTATGTACCACTGACCGCGAATCGTTTGACTGGCATCGTATCGCGTGGTGGTTCGATCATGGCACAGTGGTGTCTGGCACATCATCAGGAAAACTTCCTCTATACCCATTTCGATGAAATCTGCGAAATTATGAAAACATATGATGTGTCTTTCAGTCTTGGGGATGGCTTACGTCCGGGCTGTATTCAGGATGCCAATGACGAAGCCCAATTTGCCGAGCTACGCACTTTGGGTGAATTAACGCATCGTGCCTGGGAACATGATGTACAGGTGATGATCGAAGGTCCGGGGCATGTGCCAATGCATATGATCAAGGAAAATATGGATCTGCAGCTGGAAGTCTGTAAGGAAGCACCTTTCTATACACTTGGGCCATTAACCACAGATATCGCACCGGGTTATGACCACATTACTTCGGCGATTGGTGCCGCGATGATTGGCTGGTACGGTACCGCGATGCTTTGCTACGTGACACCGAAAGAACATTTAGGCTTGCCGAACAAGAAAGATGTGAAAGACGGCATCATTACCTACAAGATTGCCGCACATGCTGCCGACTTGGCCAAAGGTCATCCAGGTGCTCAAGCCCGTGACAATGCCCTGTCCAAAGCCCGTTTTGAGTTCCGCTGGGAAGACCAGTTTAACCTGAGCCTGGATCCGGACACAGCACGCAGCATGCATGATGAAACCATGCCAAAAGCGGCGCATAAATCGGCTCACTTCTGCTCGATGTGCGGACCGAAGTTCTGTTCAATGAAAATCACGCAAAATGTGCGAGATTATGCTAGCCAGTTATCTGCTGATGAGACCCCGGCTGTAACGCAGGCAGAGATTGAAGCCGGCCTCAACCAGATGAAAGACGATTTCCATAACTCTGGTCAAAAACTGTACCACAAGGTGTAAAACTGTAAAAAAAACAGTTGTTTTCATAAAAATCTCAGATAGGATGAAAAAAATAAGTTATTTCATCCTTTTCTGAGTTATGAATATTATTAAACAAGCCTCTTATAATAAAAAAGATTTTAGGATAGAGGCCCGTGAGTTTTTATATCGGGGATTTATTCAGGTGGAAAAAGTCACGTTACGTCACCGTGTCTTCCATCAGGAATCTTATACACCTGCATTGCAGCGTGAGCTCATCCATCGTCCTGAAGCCGCTGGGGTACTGCTGTATAACGATCAACAGCAAAAATTCGGCTTGATTGAACAGTTCCGTATTGGGGGATTGGATGATCAGGATACGCCATGGCAACTAGAAGTCATTGCCGGTGTACTGGATGGCGATGAAACGCCTGAGACCTGTATTCGCCGCGAAGCTTTCGAAGAATCAGGCTGCACTGTTGATTCCTTGCAGCATCTTTTCAGCTTCTATCCGTCTGCCGGTGCCTGCTCGGAACTGTTTCATCTTTATGTCGCCCAGACTGAACTGCCTGAAGAAGGCGGTGTTTTTGGCATGCCGGATGAAGGGGAAAATATCCAGCTGCACATTCTGGATTATGCCGATATTCCGACCCTGCTGAGTAATGGTCGCCTTAGAAATGCACCTGTGATTATGGCGCTACAATGGCTACAACAGCATCAACAGGCTGTCCCGTCAGGTTTAAGGGGGCAGACATGACATCGGAACAATTCAATCCTGCATCGCCACAAAAATGGACCATTATCCAGATTTCTGACACCCACTTGATGGATCAGCCCAATCTGGAATTCGCGAATATGAATCCGGAACAGAGCTTCCATGAAGTCATGCAGCATATTCAGCGCAATTTTCCAGAAATGGATGCACTCGTACATACCGGTGATCTGGCACAGGTGCCGGTCGCAGAAACCTATACACGTTATTTAAAATATATCCAGTCCTGTCAGGTGCCCTATTATCAGATTCCGGGCAATCATGATGACATCAAGGTCTTTCCTTTTTATCAGGATCGAGATCAGGCACATGCCATCCATTTTGGCAGCTGGACCCTGATTTTACTGAATAGTGCAGTCCCGGATCGGATAGATGGTTGGGTAGAACAGACTCAACTGCAACAGCTGGACCAATTATTGCTTGAATACCGAAATCAGTATGTGGTTGTGGCTTGCCATCATCATCCTTTTACGATGAAGTCACACTGGATTGACCAGCACCGGCTAAAGAATGCCGAAGATCTGAAAGATGTACTGGCCCAGCACCACAATGTAAAGCTGGTTCTGTTTGGTCATGTACATCAGAATTCCTTCAATGAATGGCAGGGTGTCCAGTTTTTATCGACGCCATCGACCAGTGTACAGTTCAAACCCAAGAGTGAGGAGTTCGCGCTAGACCAGGCGGCGCCTGGCTATCGTGTATTACATTTGAAACAAAATGGGGAGTTCGATACACATATCGAACGTGTGACCTTAAGCCAGCAAAATATTAATACCGAAATTTCAGGTTATTAACTTTGCATTTTATTTTTTTTGAATTACTTTATTGCAACCAAAGGAAATGTGATATCTATAATCCAGACATCAAAGACTATCAAAAAGCATAAAAAGTCTATATGATGACGACCCCCGTAGGAGGATAATCTTTCTACAGGGTGGATAAAAATTGCATATCACCATATTTTTTGCGTATTACATACGCATATGATGAGGAATGCCCTAAATGGCGAATGACAACCAAAATCAAGTCTTAGACGAACAAACTGATGTTGTAGAGGAAAAACCTACAAAACGTGTGCGCAAATCTAAGCCGAAAACGACTGAGGGTGGTTCTACTGCTAGCTTATTTGGTATTGAACCTTATCAACCTAAAAAAAATGAAGAATACATGTCTGAAGGGCAGCTTGAACACTTCCGCCAAATCTTGATGGCATGGAAAGCTGAACTGATGTCAGAAGTTGATCGTACTTTAAATACGATGCAAGACGAAAATACTGCGCTTCCTGATGTAAATGACCGTGCGACTCAGGAAGAAGAATTTGCCATCGAACTTCGTACTCGTGACCGTGAACGTAAACTGATCCGCAAAATCGAGCAATCTATCGAAGCGATTAAAAACGATGACTACGGTTTCTGTGAAACTTGTGGTATCGAGATTGGTCTGCGCCGTCTAGAAGCACGTCCAACTGCAACTTTATGTATCGACTGCAAGACTTTGGCAGAGATCAAAGAGAAGCAAAATAACGGTTAAGCATGTCTTTAAGTAATCCCTCCCTGACCCTCCCTTTATCAAAGGGAGGGAAAGCTGAAGAGAATTACGTGGGCCGGTTCGCGCCATCGCCAACCGGCCCTTTGCATTTTGGTTCACTCATTACCGCAGTCGCCAGCTACTGTGATGCCAAAGCCCATCAGGGGCGCTGGCTAGTCCGCATTGAAGATACCGACATCCCGCGAATTTATCCCGGCAGCGAAGAACATATTTTGCGTGCCTTGGATGCTTTTGAATTCGAGCCAGATGGTGAAATCATTTATCAGAAAGATCGTCTGGATATTTACGAAAATGTGATCCAGCAACTGCGCCAGCAGGGTCTGGTCTATGCCTGTCAATGTACCCGTAAAATGCTGGGTTCCAATCATATTTATCAGGACACCTGTCGTGACTTAGGTTTGCCTTTTGAACATCAGGCAATTCGGGTCAAGGTTGAAGATGTTGAAATCTGTTTTGAAGACCGTCTACAAGGCCGACACTGCTCACAACTGAAAAAGGAGTTGGGTGACTTTGTACTGAAACGTCGTGATAGCATTATAAATTATCAGCTGGCAGTTGTGGTCGATGACTATCTGCAAGGCATGACCCATGTAGTCCGTGGTGCAGACCTTTTGGACAACACGGAACGTCAGATTTATCTGGGTCAATTGTTGGGTTATCCGCGTTTAAGCTATATGCATTTACCACTGGCAATGAATGATCAGGGCCAGAAACTGTCCAAGCAAAATCTGGCGCAAGCACTGGATCTTGATCAAGCTCCCCTGCTCTTGCAACAGGCACTTCAAGCCCTCTGTCAGGCGCCCGTAGAACTGGATCGCCCTGCTCGTATGCTCGAACAAGCCGTCGCACAATGGGATATCTCCCGAATCCCGCATACAACTGAGCTACAAGGTCACTATTTATAAAAACGGGTTTTCACTTAAGCTAAAAGCAATAACACAGGCGAGTGAGGGTCATAAAAATGTTTTTTATTTTTGGTGTAGGACCGAAAACCAAGGTCATTGAGAAAAGTCAGTTTCTTTGTCCAGTCTGCCGAACCCGTTCTGGGTATGAACTCAAACAGCAGCGTAATTATTTTTCTTTATTTTTTATTCCGCTAGTTCCACTTTCTAAGGCAAAAAGTACTTTTGTGCGTTGCCTGAACTGTGGAACTGTCATGCCGAGCACAGTGCTTAACCATGCTCAGCCCAATCCACAGCGTCCGTCTAATCTAGAAGCTTGATTCTTCCCGACTTGGATTAACTTGTTGAGTCGTTGAGTCAATTTTCAGAATCAAACTGATCATCACTGCACAGACAATGAGTGATGAACCACCATAACTAATAAATGGCAGGGTCAAACCTTTGGTTGGCAATAGCCCCATATTCATCCCGGCGTTTACCAGAATCTGTAACAGGAAAATGATACTGATCCCATAAGCCAGATAACCTGCGCGCAAGTATTGATGCTGCAAGGCACGATGTCCAATCCGGATACAGCAGACCATCACGGTAAAGGACAGAATCAGAATGGTAGAAATACCCAAGAAACCAAATTCTTCCCCTAAGATCGCCAACATAAAGTCAGTATGCGCTTCCGGCAGATATGACATTTTCTGGATACTATGGCCTAGCCCTACTCCGGTCCATTCACCACGACCAAACGCCATCAAGGCATTAGAAAGCTGATAACCGGTACCGAGCGGATCTTCCCAAGGATTCGAGAAAGACAATAAACGTTGTAAACGATAAGGTTCCAGAGCAATCGCAGCAGCAAATGCACCCAATAAAGTAATAAAAGCGACACCGAACTGAATCCAGGGTGCACCAGCCAGGAAGAATACACCGAGCATGGTCAGGGTGATTACCACTGTTGCCCCTAAGTCAGGCTCAAGAATAATCAGGCCAACGGTTGCACCCATGATGGCACTTAATCGTACCAAGCCTTTGATATTATTACGAACCTCTTCAGCACGACGGACTACATAGTCAGCGGTAAAAATCGCCATCATGACCTTAGCGACTTCGGAAGCCTGCAAGGTAAAACCGGCTACCCGAATCCAGCGCTTGGAGCCGTTTACTTCAGTCCCGACAAAGAGTACGGCGACCAGCAAAACAATGGTAATAATCCATAAAAAGAAAGTGTTATTGAACCAGACTTTTAATGGAACTTTATAGGCTAAAAAGGCTGCACCCGCCGCAACCAGAATCGAGATCGCATGTCGGGTCACATAATGGAAAGCATTCTCATGCATCCGTTCCGCATAAGGCATCGAAGCCGATGCCACCATGATCGAACCGATGCACAGCAAAGCCAGCACACAAAAAATCAGCACATTACGCGGATTAACTTCAGCGGGTAACTTAGGTACCCACTGCTGATAAAATTGATTAATTTTATTGATCGCAGTCTGAGCAAACTCAGCCATATCACGAATCCTTGTTATTCTTAATTGAGTTCATTCACATAGGCCACAAACTTGCGACCACGTTCCGGATAACCGGAGAACATGTCAAAACTTGCACATGCAGGAGACAATAACACGACATCATGTGCCTGAGTGCGCTTTTGGCAAACTTCTACTGCTTCCTGCAGGCTTTCCGCATGAATCAATTCAGTCGTACCTGCAATCGCTTCTTCAATAATTGGGCGGTCCACGCCAATCAATACGGCGATTTTTGCATACTTAGATAATGAGTCACGTAAGGCAGTAAAATCCTGACCTTTACCCTGACCACCAAGAATAATGGCAACCTTACCGCTTTGAGCTTCGATCGCCATGCCTAGACCATCAAGTGCTGCGAGCGTTGCTCCGATATTGGTTCCTTTGGAGTCATTATAATAACGTACCCCATTGACTTCTTTAACAAATTCGCAGCGATGTTCCAAACCTTTGAAGGTTTTTAACGTATCCAGCATAACGTCCATTGGCAGGCCAATTGCTTCACCTAGAGCCAGACAAGCCAAGGCATTCGCCACATTATGGGTACCTTGAATGTACATGTCAGAACTTTTGAGCAGACGTTCACGACCACGTGCCAGCCAGATCGTGCCATCCTTATCTTTGAGAATACCGTACTGGTTGATGTCCGGTGCATTCAAACCAAAGCTCTGCATCGGTGTTGCATCTGGAACCAGTGGACGGGTCAGTGAATCATCACGGTTAAACACCACTTTTTTCACGCCTTGGAAAATACGGTGTTTGGCGGTGTGATAACCCATCATGTCGCCATGACGATCCAGATGGTCTTCACTCATATTCAGAACAACAGCCACTTCAGCCTGCAAGTTTGATGTGGTTTCTAACTGGAAGCTCGACAACTCCAAAATATACAGTTCAGGATCATCTTTGGTCAGATCCAGTGCTGGAAGACCAAGATTCCCCCCAACCGCCACTTTTTTACCCGCATTCGCTGCCATCAGACCGATTAAAGTAGTTACGGTACTTTTGGCATTGGAACCGGTAATCGCCACAATCGGCTTATCAGTCGCACGACGTAAAATCTGGATTTCACTTACCACAGGAATACCTTGATCTAGTGCTGCCTGGATTTCAGGCAGTTTTGGATCGAGTCCCGGGCTGATGATAATTTCTTCGGCAGAGAGCAACAGACTCTGGTCAAACTTGCCAAAACTGGTCTGTACTTCCGCAGGAATCTGGTCATGTCCCGGAGGGGTGGCTCTTGAGTCCGTTACTGCAACGCGGTAGCCCTGGTCATGTAAGAAGTTGACCGCTGCAACACCTGAAATCCCGAGTCCTGCAACGACTTTTAATCCACCACGTTGTATTAACATTTTCGCCCCATTTTCTGGTCTATTTTAAAACTGACGAAATGGTAGCACTTTGCTGTTTTGAATGCTTTTTCTGTTTTGACTTTCTCTGGCATTTTTTGTGTCAGGGCGTAAAAAAATATCGTTAAATCTTCATCTTTAATCGGTTTAATAATTAATAAATTTTTATTGGAGCCATCATGGGAATAAAAGTTAAGACTATACTATCCATAACTTGAAAGGAAAATCAGATAACGCTTCCATTCATAATATAGAAAAATAGTGGATTCTTTTCACCTAGATAAATAGATCTCTTTCATAAATCAAAAAACGATCTTCTTTTTGGTTAATATTTGCACTCCAGATTTCTTGGCATTCATGCATAATCTGCGGATGAAATACATCGATTCAAACAAGCTTTCTGATCCTCAGTTCAAGCGATACACGGGCATCTCATGGTCAACCTTTGATTTAATGGTTGAGCAATTGAAGAAACATGTCCCTGCCAAAGGCAGACCGCCCAAGTTAAGCCTGGAAGACCAGGTTCTGCTCTGTCTAAGCTATTGGCGGGAATACCGAACCTTATTTCACGTTGCGACGAGCTACGGGGTTTCAGAGCCCACAGCCTCAAGGATTGTCCGTCATGTTGAAGACTGCCTGATTCGGTCCAATCTGTTTAATTTACCCAAAGATTTACCCGAGGGCGAAGGCATCGACTGGAATGTTGTAATCGTGGATGCCACGGAAATTCCAATCCAAAGGCCTAAAAAAACAGAAGAAAAGCTATAGCGGCAAGAAAAAGACCCATACCTTTAAAGTACAGGCCATGATTCACTACAAAACTCAGCAAATTCTGAGTTTATGTACCAGTCGCGGTGCAGTGCATGATTTCGAGTTGTTCAAACGCAATTTAAACCAGATTCCTTTTGGGGCTTTTATTCTTGCAGATAAAGGCTATCAGGGGATTTATGTGTTGTATCCGAATAGCCTGTTGCCATTAAAAGCCAAAAGACACTGTAAATTGGATCCTGAATTGAAAATCTATAATCAAGAAATCAATAAAAGAAGAATCGGAATTGAGCATGTATTTGGCAGCCTGAAAACCTTCAAAATCCTTGCTGAGCGTTATCGAAATAGAGGTAAAAGGCTTGGTTTGAGATTCAATTTAATCGCTGGAATCTACAACTTGGAACTGAGCAAAAAATGATTTATGAAAGAGGTCTAATTAATAAGTTTTTAAAAAATAAAAAATGAGGGAGCTTATTTCTAAACTCCCTCACTCATTTGCATGTTCAGTTTTTATTCTCAAACAGAATGAAAGTTTACTTCCACTTCACCGCCTGAGCTTTAGGTTTTGTACTTGAGCTTTGTTCCGATGCCGGACAGGCACAGTTACCACCACAGCCACTGGCCATAGCCGGTTTTAACCATTTCGCCAGCGTATGCCAGCCTTTGGCTGCACAGGTATCAGACAGCTTCTGGAAGACTGAGCGTGAGGTATTCGGAAATACCTTTTTAAATACCACGAGCGCACTCCAGACAACCAGTACCGCTACAATCAGAATTTCAATCATCTCAATCTCCCATTCACATGATCAGTCAGATCTAGCCAAGGTTTCCCTTCAGCCAGTTTAACCCAAATAATGTGATGCAATTTGATAAGTCAGGAATGACATGAAATATGCCAAACCAAACAGGTAGAAGGTCATAAAGCTGACCGTTTTCCATGAACCGGTTTCACGCTTCACAGTAGCTAAGGTCGCCAGACAATGCGGCGCGTAGATAAACCATACCAGTAGAGACAAGCCGGTCGCGATCGACCAGCCCAGATCACCGCCGCCACTAATCAGTGCCGCCAGACCCTCAGACATGGCATCTTCATCGACTGCAGACAAGGCATAAACCGTACCCAATGCTGCCACGACAACTTCACGCGCTGCCATCGCCGGAATCAGTGCAATACAGATCTGCCAGTTAAAGCCCAATGGTGCAAAAATAGGTTGCATCACATGGCCCAGCATCCCGGCAAAGGAATAATCGATATCCGGTAAAGTTGCACCTTCTGGTGGCTGTGGGAACGTACACAGGAACCAAAGCAGGATGGATAGGGCAAAGATGATGCCACCGACACGCTTCAAGAAGATTTTGCCGCGATCAAGCAAACCAATCCAGACGTTTTTCACATCCGGGAAGCGGTAACTTGGCAGCTCCATCAATAGCATGTGCTGTGACTTGTCTTTATGGAAAAATTTCAGGATAAAGGAAACAATCAGTGCACTCAGAATACCGGCCATATACAGACCAAATAACACCAGACCCTGCAGGTTCATGAAGCCCCAAACGGTTTGCTCAGGAATAAACGCTGCAATCAGCAAAGCATATACTGGCAGACGTGCCGAACAGGTCATCAGTGGCGCCACAAAAATCGTGGTCAGACGGTCACGTGGATCACTAATCGTCCTTGAAGCCATAATCCCCGGCACGGCACAGGCAAAGCTGGACAATAGAGGGATGAAAGCACGGCCCGAAAGACCTGCTTTAAACATCAATTTATCTAGCAGGAAGGCGGCACGTGGTAAATAGCCGGACTCTTCCAAAACCAAAATAAAGAAGAACAGAATCAGAATCTGCGGCAGGAAGACCACGACCCCACCCGCACCGGCAATAATCCCGTCAACCACCAAGCTGTTTAATAAAGGATGAGCGATCAGTCCACCCATGTACTCACCCAGCCAGCCGAAGAAAGTTTCAATTCCGTCCATGAATGGCGCAGCCCAGGCAAAGACCGCCTGAAACACCACAAACATCATAATGGCTAAGCTAAGCAGGCCCAATACTGGATGCAGGAATATCTTGTCCAAGAAATCAGTACGTTTATCTTCCTGATCGGCATAATTCACCACATCTTTCAGAATACTGGCAATCTGATGATGGTGATCGCCACTCAAACCACTGAGTTCAGTTTGCGGGGCAGAAAACTTGTTTTTATCCAGTGCATTTTTCAGGTTTTCAATGCCTGAAGTACGCACGGCAACGGTCTCAACCACCGGCACACCCAAGCGTTCAGACAGTTTCTGAGTATTAATCTGCATGCCACGACGGCGTGCTTCATCCATCATGTTCAGCACAACCAGCATTGGACGACCCAGCTGAATCATTTCCAGTACCAGTCCCAGATGCAGTTTCAGGTTGGTTGCATCTACAACGCACAGGAAAGTATCCTGCTGGCCTTCTTCTGCAATTTTACCCTGAACCACATTACGGGTAATTTCTTCGTCCGGGCTGGTCGCATCCAGACTATAAGTTCCTGGCAGATCCAGTACGCGTACCGGTTTGCCTGAAGGAAGTGTAAAATTCCCGACTTTACGCTCAACCGTAACCCCGGCATAGTTGCCGACTTTTTGACGAGATCCGGTTAAATGGTTAAATAAAGAAGTTTTACCGCAGTTTGGGTTACCGACAAGGGCAATACGTAAGGTATCACTCATGCCGCGGCTCCCTGTTCAATTTCAATCTTGGCCGCTTCCGATTTTCGTAAAGCAAAACGCGTAAACCCCACCTGAATAAGAATCGGATCCCCACCAAAAATACCTTTGGTAATGACTTGTACCTGAGTCCCTGGTACAAAACCTAAAGTTTCCAAGCGACTGGCCACAACATCGTGGGAAGCGCCTTTACCATCAGTAGTTCGATTAACTTTTCGAATGATGGCAGTTTGTTTTGCTTTCAAATCAGACAAACGCACCGTGAAAATTCCTAAGACTTTTGTACAGTATACAAACAAATGAGAATAATTAACAAATAAGTATTAATTACATTTCTTCTTGGCTGTATAGCACATCGACATGTCAGTAAAATTAAACTAGAGTGGAGAATAGCAATCAGGCTTCTCGCTTTTAAAAATTATCTTCATTAAACATCATGCTGAATAAAAAACCTCGCATTCCTAGTCCAGTTCAGATTCCTGAAGCTTTCAGTTACTTACAGGGTTTTCGTGATTATCTGATTGCCCAGACAGTGAGCCCTCATACCCGAAATGCCTATTTGTCTGATCTGATCCAGTGTGCTGAATGTCTGGTTAAACCTTTACCAGAATGGAACCATGATGATATTTCCGATGTGCTGACTGAACTAACCAAACAGCAAAAAAGTCCACGTTCAATTGGACGATGTTTGTCCGCCTTACGTTCTTTTTATAAATTCCTGCGGGAACAAAAACTGCGGAGTGACAATCCGGTCGCTGCCCATAAAACACCAAAACTGGGCCGTGCCCTGCCCAAAGACCTGTCTGAAGCTGATGTCGAAGCGCTGATTCATGCACCTGATATTAATACTGCCCTTGGTTTACGTGATCGTGCCATGTTTGAAGTGCTTTATGCGTGCGGTTTACGGGTGACGGAACTGATTAATCTGCGTCTGGATCTGATTAATTTAAAACAGGGCTATTTGCGTATTGTCGGTAAAGGCAATAAAGAACGTCTAGTGCCGATGGGACAGATGGCCTGTGAATGGGTAGAAAAATATTTACAGGAAGCACGTCCGCAACTTTATAAGACAGCGACTGATTATCTGTTTCTCACCCAGCATGGCGGCATCATGAGCCGACAGAATTTCTGGTATGCCATTAAACGCTATGCACTACAAGCCGGAATTCAGGCTGAACTGTCTCCACATACTTTGCGTCATGCTTTTGCCACGCATTTACTCAATCATGGCGCTGACTTACGGGTAGTACAAATGTTGCTAGGTCACAGTGATTTATCCACCACACAGATCTATACCCATGTGGCACAAGTTAGAATGCAGCAACTGCATGCAACCCATCATCCACGGGCTTAGGAGCTGATTTGAATAGAATAAACTGAGAAGTTTGACGTAGCTCTATCTTTTTTTGCTATGCTAATGCTCTGTTTTTAGTCCAAGAAAAAAAGGGTTATTATGACATTTGCCCGCACCAAAATTTTTATCGCTTGTCTGCTTGCTACCGGTCTGGGACTGAGCGCATGTTCCAATTCAAATAATTCAGATAAAAAGCAAGATACGCTTACAGCAAGTGCACCGGCGACGGGTGAAGCCTCTAACCTTAGCGAACGTAATGCACAGCAACGCCTGATTTCCACGCTAGAAGGTCATTTCAAAAAAGCCGGCATTAACGCAAAAATCACGGGTATTAAAACTACTGAAGTACCCAACATGTCTTGGGTCAGCCTGGAAGGTATGGCACCCGTCTATGTGACAAATGACGGTAAATATCTGATTCAGGGCGATGTCATTCGTCTTGGTGATAAAGAGCTGCATAATGTCAGTGAAACCCTGCAATCTGACGTCAACAAGAAAATCTTTGCAAACCTTAAAGCGGAAGACCTGCTGATTTATCCAGCCAAAGGCAAAACCAAGCATGTGATCTATGTCTTTACCGATGTCAGCTGTCCGTATTGTCACAAATTCCATGAACAGATGGATGAAATGAACAGCAAAGGCATCGAAGTACGCTATATTGCCTGGCCACGTGGCGAACAGCATATGCCTGCCATGGAAGCCATCTGGTGTAATTCCGATCGTCGTGCAGCCTTCGATCAAGCCATTGCCGGTGGATCTATCACACCAACGACTTGTAAAAATCCTGTGAAAGATCAATATCAAATGGGTCTTAATATTGGTGTTAATGGTACCCCGGGTGTATACAGTTCTGAAGGACTTTATCTCGGTGGCTATATGAGTACCTCAGAATTATTGGATCGACTTAAATAACTCATTTTAATTAGTTATTTAACTTTATTTTATAGATGAAGATATTCTGAAATGACCCTAGAGTCAGGCCGCTTTTTTAGCTATGATCTAGGCTCTCGTAAAAAACTGTTTATATTTGGAGTGTGACGTGAAACCAGTTCGTCTGGCAATCCTCGGTCTTGGTACTGTGGGTGGTGGTGCCCTTAAACTATTAAAAGAAAATGCTGCTGAGATTAAACGTCGCACCGGTCGTGAAATTCAAATTACCCATGTTGGTACGCGTCGTCCGCGTCCTGATCTGGATCTACCTGAATCAGTCAAACAAAGTGCAGATCTGCTCGATATCGTACGTCAACCTGATGTAGATGTGGTGGTTGAAGTCATGGGCGGTATTCACCCTGCTTATGAAGTGATTAAAGAAGCCATTCTGCATGGCAAACAGGTCGTAACTGCCAACAAGGCCCTATTGGCTGAACATGGAAATGAACTGTTCAAACTTGCCGATGACAACGCTGTGCAAATTGCTTACGAGGCAGCGGTGGCTGGCGGCATTCCAATTATTAAAGTGATGCGTGAAGGTCTGGCAGCCAACAAGATTGACTGGCTGGCTGGTATCATCAACGGTACAGGCAACTTCATCCTGACTGAAATGCGAGATAAAGGCCGTGCCTTTGCTGATGTACTGAAAGAAGCGCAAGAACTGGGTTATGCAGAAGCAGATCCAACCTTCGATGTAGAAGGCATCGATGCAGCACACAAACTGACATTACTGGCCTCTATTGCTTTTGGTATTCCGTTGCAGTTTGATAAAGTCTTTACTGAAGGCATCAGCAAAATTACTGCACAAGACGTGAAATATGCTGAAGACTTGGGCTTCCGTATTAAACACCTCGGTATTGCCCGTCGTGCTGAAACTGGTATCGAACTCCGCGTGCATCCTACCCTGATTCCTGAAGAGCAATTGATCGCTAATGTGAATGGTGTAAAAAATGCAGTTCTGGTTCAAGCCAATGCGGTTGGTCCTACACTGTATTACGGTGCAGGTGCGGGTGCAGGTCCTACAGCTTCTGCAGTAGTCGCAGATGTCGTGGATATCGTACGTGATATTTCTTATACTGAAGATGGTGCTGGTACAATTCCACAACTGGCTTTTGAAAGCTTAAGTGACCTGCCAATCCTGCCACGTGAAGAAATGACGACTGGATACTACATCCGGATCAATGCTGAAGATCAAACCGGAGTACTGGCTGAAGTAACCTCTATTCTAAGCCGCGAAGGCATCAGTATTGATGCAATTCTGCAGCAGTCACGTCTGAAAGATCTTATTCCTATCGTGATCCTGACTGATCCAGTCAAGGAAGCGAAAATGGATGAAGCGTTAAAACAAATTCAAGCTCTTCCTGTCATTCATGGCGAAATTGTACGAATTCGTTTAGAATCGCTTGATAATTAATCGGGTCGAGGGGACACTCTCCCCTTGCCAAGCTCTACACACAATTGGAACATCATCATGTCGAATGCCAATCGTTATACTGGTTTAGTTGACCGCTATCGCGACCGTTTACCAGTGTCTGCAACTACTAAAGCCGTTTCTCTGGGTGAAGGTAACACACCACTGATTAAGCTTGCGAATATTCCGCGCATTATTGGCAAAAATGTTGAAATTTATGTGAAGTACGAGGGCTTAAACCCGACTGGTTCATTTAAAGACCGTGGTATGACCATGGCAGTAACAAAAGCGGTTGAAGAAGGCTCTAAAGCGATTATCTGTGCTTCTACAGGTAATACTTCAGCAGCTGCAGCGGCTTATGCTGCACGTGCAGGTATCAAAGCGTTCGTTTTAATCCCAGAAGGCAAAATTGCGATGGGTAAAATGGCGCAAGCGATGATGTATGGTGCGATCACCATGCAAATCCGCGGTAACTTCGATGACGGTATGCGTCTGGTAAAAGAAATCGCTGACAAAGCACCTGTCACTATCGTGAACTCAATCAACCCATACCGTCTGCAAGGTCAAAAAACCATTGCTTACGAAATCGTGGATGAATTGGGCCGTGCACCAGATTACCACTGCCTGCCTGTAGGTAATGCGGGTAACATTACTGCGCACTGGATGGGTTATACCGAAGCGGTTGCAAATCAGCCTGCTGGCGAGTTTGAGCAAGTGGTTTACGACGCTGCTACTGATGCCTTCACTGGTCCTAAACCTGAAGGTCTGCCAACAATGGTAGGTTACCAGGCTTCTGGTGCTGCACCTTTCCTTCGTGGTGCACCTGTTGAAAATCCTGAGACTGTTGCAACTGCAATCCGTATCGGTAATCCACAAAGCTGGAACCATGCGAAAGCGGTTGTTCGTGATTCTAAAGGCTGGTTCGATGAACTGACTGATGCCGAGATTCTGGAAGCGCAACGTCTTCTTTCTATGTATGAAGGCGTATTCGTAGAACCTGCATCTGCAGCTTCAATCGGTGGCGCAATCCGTGACATTAAAGCAGGTAAAATTGCTGAAGGTTCTGTGATCGTGTGTACTGTAACTGGTAACGGTCTGAAAGATCCGGATACTGCGATCAAACAATGTTCTGATGCCGTAATGCTTTCAATTGACGCAACTTTAGAACAGGTTCGTGAATCAATTCTTTCTAATATGTAATTTAGATTGAAATAAAAGGCCCTGCAATTGCAGGGCTTTTTATATGCGCTTAAAAAAGATTAAACACGTTGTTTAGGCAGGCTAGATACCCAAGTCATCAGACGAGTCGCATCATTGGTACGTGCAGCAGTTGAATCCGCACCTAATACCACGACCACCACAGGACGGTTATTCAAGGTGGTGTGCATGACGACACAACGTCCTGCTTCATTAATATAACCGGTTTTAGACAGATTGATATTCCAGCCACCATTACGCACCAGTGAATTGGTGTTGTTGGATTTCAATACACGGTAACCCAGGTTGAAATCATAGCTGGCAGTGGTAGAGAATTGACGGATCAGGCCATACTGTGAAGCGGTATTGACCAGAATCCCCAAATCACGTGCAGAAGACACATTGCCAGGATGCAGGCCAGTAGATTCCATATAGTGGGTTGAATTCATGCCCAGCTCTTTAGCTTTGGCATTCATCTTCGCAATGAAGGCTGCACGACCGCCTGGATAAGTACGCGCCAATGCAGCTGCAGCCGGGTTCTCAGACTTCATCAAAGCAAATAATAAGGCTTCAGCACGATTCATGCTGTCCCCGGCTCTTAAGGTAGAACTTGAGCTCTTACAGCCTGCACAGGAAAAATCAGCCTGTTGCAGGGTAATTTTTTCAGACATATTCAAACGCGCATCTGAAATCACTACTGCAGTCATCAATTTAGTAATCGACGCAATCGGGTAAGCATTATTGGTATTTTTACTGAATAACACTTCACCCGTCTGTGAATCCATCACCAAAGCTGCACGCGCACTTACAGCAGGTTGATTAATAAAATGACTATTATCAATAATCTGTACAGGTTTTGTCGGTACTGGCGCTGGTGCACTGCTCTGACGAATCGTCGTCGTAACAGTTGCTGAACCTGGTGGTGAAGGTTCTGCAGCAGATACGCTCAAATTATCATTCATGAGCTGATTGACTTCATCAGAAGACCAGCTGATGCTGGATCCGCCCTCTGTTGTGCCAGAATTCATAATGATTTCAGCAAAACTTGTCGTGCTCATGCTGATTAACACGGACAGGCCGAGTAGATGCCTTAAAGACTTGTTTATTTTCTTCACTATTCCTTCACTCAACTAACAGAGGTAAGATTGATTTGCGTATTACCTCTAATATGCCTTACATTTAAACACAATGCCGAACATTTTTTGTTCTTGACACTATGTGATAAGTTTCAGATTTAATCTGCGAATAGGATTGCTAATTTTGTAGTTTCATTGCAAGCTTATTTTGCTTTATGTAACAAAAAAATGATTTTTTAATGAGGGAGAGTCTAGGTGATCACAGTTTTAGTTGTCGACGACCATGAATTAGTTCGTACTGGAATTTGCAGAATGCTGGAAGACCATGCGGATGTTCAGGTGATTGGACAGGCTGAATCTGGTGAAGAAGCAATTACCCTCGTCCGTCAGCATCATCCCAATGTGGTTCTGTTAGATGTCAACATGCCAGGTATCGGTGGTGTAGAAACCACACGCCGTTTGCTACAGACTGCTCCTGAAACCAAAGTTCTTGCGGTCAGTGGCCTGGCTGAAGAACCTTATCCTTCACTATTATTGAAAGCAGGTGCCAAAGGTTATATCACCAAAGGTGCACCTGTATCAGAGATGGTCCGTGCCATCAATAAAGTCATGCAGGGCGGTAAATATTTCAGTGCCGACATTGCTGAACAGCTGGCGAGTTCTTACCTGTCCGATACCCAGCAATCTCCTTTTGACGCACTGTCTGAACGTGAAATGCAGGTAGCCATGATGGTAGTGAACTGTATCAGCGCGCAGGAAATTGCCGACAAGCTGTTTGTAAGTGTTAAAACAGTTAATACTTACCGTTACCGGATCTTCGAAAAACTGAATATCGATAGTGATGTTAAACTAACCCATCTTGCAATGCGCTATGGCCTGATTAAACCTTAATTTAACCCTCTGCTTAATGCGGTTCCTATGGCGCAAACATCCGGTTATTCTGAACTGAATCAATATCATCTGGGCCTATGGTATAGCGCCTACCGCCTGATTATCAGCACGGGTCTGTTGCTGATTTTTCTGCTGACTTATCCTGATATGACTACAGATTATCAGTATCCTAAACTCTATCACTATGCCTTAATGATTAGCGTCGCCGTCAATACTGTGCAGCTGTTTACGCTGAGATGGGTAAAGCGCCTGATTCAGCCGCAGTTCATTCTGATTTTTGCCAGCGATGTCTTTTTTCTCAGTTTATTGACCTTGGCCAGTCAGGGTCCAAACGTGCATCTCGGACTGATTTTTGTTATTACCATTTTTTCAGCTTCATTATTACTGGATGCCAAGAAGGCCCTGATCATCACCCTGATTGCGGTGATTAGTATCATCTATCAGCATTTTATCGGCAGTATTTTTGCCTTTTCCTCGCTTACCAATATCGGGAATAGTGCCCTGCTGGCCTTTTTGTTTTTTGTCGTCTATGGCTCAGGACAAATTGCGGTACGGCGCTTTCAGATTCTGGAAAACCTGAATTTTTCTCAATCGCTGGAACTATATCGCTTACAGAATATTAACCGCTATATTCTGGAACAGATTGAAACCGGCTATCTGGTTTTAGATGAGAATTACCATGTGGTGCTCAGTAATCCGGCTGCCTGTCATCTGCTCGGCATTGAGCCAATGTATGCCCATGAAAGATTTTCGTTATACCAATCTCAAAATGACCTGTTTGAACTGATCCGTTTTGAAAATCTGGAAAATGGCGAGCGGCTTCAATTTGAATCCCAGCAGAGTCGTTATAATATTCACGTGCAGGTACAAAAGCTGATTGTGCCGCACCAGACTCTGACGCTCCTCGTGCTGCAAGATGCCCGCAAACTTAATCAGCAGGTGCAACAGTTAAAGCTTGCTGCTCTAGGCCAGCTTTCCGCCAGTATTGCCCATGAAATTCGCAATCCTCTGGCTGCCATTGTACAGGCCAATGATCTTTATCTCGATTCTGAACCTGAACAGCAACAGGTTCTGCATCAGATGATCAGCCGACAGGCTACCCGTATTGATCGGATTATTCAGGACACCCTGAATATGGTGAAAAACAAGGAAACCCATCCGGTCGTAATTCAGCTGAATGAATTTATCCTACTGTTTATTCAGGAGGATTTAGCAGATGTGGCGGACCAGATTCAATTTAATATTGATGTACCACTGGCAATTCAGTTCGATGAAGCCCAGTTACGTCAGATTCTAATTAACCTGATTCGTAATGCCATCCGGCATAATTCACCGGATTCGTCCCATATTCAATTGAATATTCACCCATATGAACATAAGGTATGGATAGATGTCCGGGATTTTGGCTCTGGTGTTGCCACCCATGATCAGGAATTATTATTTAAACCTTTTTTCAGCACGTCTATCCATGGAACGGGACTCGGACTATATTTATCACACAGTTTTTGTGAAGCCAATCAGGCACAACTCAACTACATTTCACAAGAACAGGGCGCATGCTTTCGGATTAGCTGTCAACGTGTGACAGCATAAAAGGAATAAGGGGAAATATTGTGGAACAACAACCACTGGTTTTATTGGTGGATGATGAGGAAGATCTATGTACCCTCATGCAAATGTCATTGATGCGCATGGGAATCCGTACGCATATTGCTCATCGTCTGGAAGATGCAAAAAAATGTCTTAGGGATCATCAATATGATGCCTGTCTGACAGATCTAAATCTTCCTGATGGCAATGGTCTGCAATTACTGGACTGGATTAACCAGCATTCCCCTCACCTTCCGGTAGCTGTTCTAACGGCTTATGGCAATATGGATATTGCTATTGCTGCACTCAAGGCAGGTGCATTTGACTTTGTTAGCAAACCGATCAATCAAAAGCATCTAGAACAACTGCTGCAAAAAGCACTGAATAAACCAGTAGACTATTATCAGAATAATTCCAATGATTCATTAGAACATAAATTGCTGATTGGACAATCTCTGCCTATTCAGCAATTGCGGGTCACCTTGAAAAAAATTGCCCGTTCTCAGGCTCCGGTATTTATTACTGGTGAATCAGGGACCGGGAAAGAAGTGGTGGCCAATCTGGTCCATCGTCTTAGTAACCGCAATGAAGGACCTTTTATCGCGATTAACTGCGGTGCAATCCCGACTGAATTAATGGAAAGTGAACTGTTTGGCCACAAGAAAGGCAGCTTTACTGGCGCGACTCAGGACAAACAAGGACTAATTCAGTCTGCCCATGGAGGTAGTTTGTTCTTAGATGAAATCGCCGAATTACCGCTATCTATGCAGGTTAAACTGTTACGTGCCGTCCAGGAAAAACGCATTCGTCCCGTCGGTTCCGATACTGAAATTGATGTCGATTTCCGTGTCATTATTGCCAGCCACCAGGATCTCGATGCGCTGGTACAACAAGGCAAATTCCGTCAGGATTTGTTCTTCCGTATTCACGTGATGGATCTGGTCTTACCACCACTGCGTGAGCGCGGCCAAGATATTCTGCTCCTCGCTGAGCATTTTGTTCAAAAGATCTGTCAGGAATGGGAGATTCCTGCGAAAAAACTGACGGAACGGAGCAAGGAATTTTTACTGGAGCAATACTATCCGGGCAATGTACGCGAACTGCGTAACATTATTGAACGCGCAATTACTTTGAGTGATGAAGACAAGATTGATCTTCAGCATCTGCAAACTGCTCCACTGCGTCATACGGTATCCGTCCAATCAGAAACGGCAAATCTGGCAGAGCCGACCTCATCTACGGATCAGATCATTATTCCCAAGAAACTCCCTGAAGAAGGTCTGGAACTGTATTTAGAAAAGATTGAAAAAGAAATTCTGTTGAATGCTTTGAATCTGACCCATTGGAATCGTACATTGGCCGCCAAAAAACTCGGTATGTCGTTTCGCTCTTTACGTTATCGTCTGAAAAAATTCGGACTGGATACCGAAGAAGAGGAATAATTATTTCTGCAGGAGCAGCAAGTCTGTGACGTGATCCAGATAGCTCTCCTCACGCGCATCCTGACCTAAGGGATAGGTGAAATGTGGCTGAATCCCCTGTCCTTCGATCATATTGCCGCTCGGGCTAAAGTATTGCGACACCGTCATCTGCAAAGCAGAGCCATTACTTAAAGGGAATAGCTTCTGCACTACCCCTTTGCCATAGCTCTTTTCCCCTACCACCCAGGCACGATTATGCTCTTTCAAAGCTGCCGTAAATACTTCTGCAGCGGAAGCAGAACGGTTATTGATCAGAATACCAACTTTCAGGTTCTGGAACTCAATTCCTGGTAGTGCCTGAAATTGCTGATTGCCTTCAGAACGGCTCTTGGTCGAGACAATAATGCCCTGATTCAGGAACAAATCTGCTGATTCAACAGCCGCAGACAATAAACCACCCGGATTATTACGTAAGTCAAACAGCACTGCTTTCAGGCGATTGGTTGAATAACTTTCAATAATTCGCTTGATTTCATTAGCAGTATCTTGCTGGAAAACTTTGACCTGCAGCACCAGAACCTGATTACTGTGTAAAGTCGATTTAATCTCGGTATCCACTTTGGTATTGCGGACCAGTGTAATCGGTACACTTTGCGCAGAAAGCTGAAGCGTTAAAGTAGAGCCAATGGCACCAGTCAATAAATCTCGCACCTGCTCACGTTTCAGCGCACTCAAGACCTGATCATCAATCTTATAAACTGTGACACCATTGCGAAGGCCTTGTTTGGCAGAGTCAGCATCCGGACTTAGGCCTTGTACCATCCATTGTTTTAGCTGTGGATTAAAATGCAGATCAAAATCAATACTGGCCAGATCACCTTCAGTATATTCACGCAGCTGTTTATAGTCTTCAGGAGATAAATAGCGGGAATAGCGGTCCAGGCCACTCACCAAACCTTGAATGGCTTGCTGGAAAAGCACATCGTCATTTTTGTCTTGAATATAATTATCTTTGACGATGCCATAAATCTGAACAAATTCTTGGATGGATGTAACAGGAATTTCATTATAGACCTGTTCATCCATTTCCAGTTCATCGAGTGCCATCTCGGTCGAAACAGCACTCCAGGCGGAATGACTCAAACACATCAGTAAGCAGGATAAGACTACAGACTTGCCATGTGTTTTTATCATTCTTATACCTGTTTTATAAAAGATTAAGCATGCAGCTCAATAAGATTGCGACCTTGCATTTCAGCTGGTACCGGAATTTGCATCAAGTTCAGCAGGGTTGGTGCGACATCAGCCAATACACCACCTTCTGCGATTGTTGCAGAGCTTGGACCCACATAGATAAATGGAACCAGTTCAGTGGTATGCTGGGTATGCACCTGACCGCTCTGATAATCCTGCATTTGCTCCACATTACCATGGTCTGCAGTAATAATCATATGACCTTTTTTCGCCATCACAGCTTCATAAACACGGCCTAGGCAAGTATCCACAGCTTCAACGGCTTTCACTGCTGCATCAAATACACCTGTATGACCGACCATATCACCGTTGGCATAGTTCACAACTAGTAGGTCAAACTCGCCTGAATTGATCGCTGCCACCAGTTCATCAGTGACTTCATAGGCACTCATTTCCGGTTTCAGGTCATAAGTCGCAACATTTGGAGATGGGATCAGGATACGTTTTTCACCTGGATATTCATCTTCACGGCCACCGCTAAAGAAGAAGGTTACATGCGCATATTTCTCGGTTTCTGCAATACGTAGCTGAGTTTTACCCAGGTTCGACAGATACTCACCTAAAGAATTTACCAGCGCTTCTGGCATATAGGCTATTGGCGCATCAATGGTTGCCTGATAACGGGTCAGCATCACGAATTTTGACAGGTTTGGCACCACTTTACGTTCAAAACCAGCAAAGTCTTTTTCAACAAAGGCACGAGTCAATTCACGGGCACGGTCAGCACGGAAGTTCATGAATACGACGCTGTCGCCATCCTGAATCTTCACAGCGTCGCCAATGCGAGTCGCTTTTACGAATTCATCTGATTCCTCTGCAGCATAAGCCTGTTCCAGACCTTCAACTGCACTAGCTGCAGTACGCACTGCTTCACCTTCAGTCAGCAGACGATATGCTTGCTCTACACGATCCCAACGGTTGTCACGATCCATGGCAAAATAACGACCGATCATGCTGACAATACGGCCCTGACCCGGATATTGAGCAAATAATGCATCCAGTTTTTCTAAAGATGGTTGTGCACTTTTTGGTGGAGTATCACGACCATCCAGGAACGCATGCAGATAAACCTGAGCACCGCGTTTTAAAGCCAGTTCTGCCATCGCCACAATATGATCTTCGTGTGAGTGCACACCGCCTTCAGAAAGAAGGCCCATAATGTGGACTGCACCGTTTGCTGCTTTGGCTTTCTCAACACCATCAACCAACACTTCATGTTCAAAGAAAGCACCAGTACGGATATCTTTGGTAATACGGGTAAAGTCCTGATACAGCACACGGCCAGCACCGAGGTTCATATGACCAACTTCAGAGTTCCCCATTTGACCATCAGGCAGGCCGACATCTTCACCTGAACCTGAGATCAAACCATGCGGATGCTTTTCCTGCATAGCAGTTAAATTTGGTCGTTTAGCCGCTAAAAACGCATTGTCTTCGACCGCTTCGCGATGACCCACACCATCCATAATCACCAAAACGTGAGGGATTTTGCCAGCAGTTGCATCCGTCATAATGAAATACTCTTTTCGTCTACGAATTAATCGCTCTAGTTTACCGAATTTTGCAAAAAGAGGCCATGACCAGACGATGGTTTAAGCCTCTTGTTGCGATTGATTTCTTCTATTTTCCTGTAGCTTAGCGGGCCCGATGGAGCAAGTAGCCGCCAATAGCAAACATCAGCAAAATAGGAATAAATACGAACCATGCCGGTGACGGCGCATAGACCAGACTGGCATAGCCGAGAAAATCCTGCAGGTAGAAGAAGCCTAAACCTGCGAATAATGCAATCACCAAACGGAAACCCATGGATTGCTGACGCAATGGCCCGAAAATAAATGAACAGGCAATCACTACCAGCGCAATCAGGGCAAATGGCGAACCGACTTTCTGCCAGAAGGCCAGCTGATAGGTTTTAGGTACCTGACTATATTCATGCATATAGCTCATAAAGCTCACCAGCTGGCTTGGCGATAAATCTTCCGGATCAATCGTCACCATATGCACATATTTCGGCTGCAAGGCCAAAGTCAGTGGCTGCTCATCATGCTGTACCAGTGTCGCATTGCCATTTTGTAAAATATCAAACTGTTCTGTGCTATCTAGTTTCCAGGCCCCATCTTTGACAAACTCACCCTGTTTGGCATCCAGAGTACCCTGCAGACGGTAATTATCATCAAAGTCCAGCATCTGTACATTTTTCAGCTGGCCTTTGGCGTTGGCATAATCAATATAGATAAAGCGATTACCCTCACGCGTCCAGTAACCTTTCACTTCACCAATTTTTACCGGCTTGTTATAGCTTTTGACTGCTTTGGCCTGTTCATTGGTATATGGAATCACCCATTCACTCAGGGCAAACGATAATACGACCAATAGCAATGCTGAACGGATCACCCAGCCGACAATCCGCCACAGACTGACTCCGACTGAACGCATTATGATCAGTTCACTGTTGGAAGCCAATGTACCTAAACCGAGTACCGCGCCAATCAGTGCCGAAATTGGCAGGATTTCATAAAGATAATTCGGTGCCCCCCAGAGTACATATTTCAAGGCATCCCAGGCACCATAGCCTTCTTTCAGGGAACCCAATTCACCTAAATACGTAAATAAGACCTGCAGACCTGAAAGAACAGCGGTTGCCCCAAGCATCGCCAGCGCGGTGGTTCCGGTCACATGTTTGGCAACTATACGACGTGCTAACATTGTTAAGACCTCACTCGCTGAATCCGTTTTTTAATTTTTGGCGCCAAATTCTGTTTACGTGAGAACAATGCACCGGCTATGGCATATATGATCAGGACCAATGGATAAGCCCAAATGCCCATTTCCGCCTTGCTGACCCGGGTTTTGATCGCCATCAGGGCGACGATCAGGCTGGCAAAGATCATCAGTGCCGGGAATAATTTGAGATAGCGACCTTGACGCGGACTGACTTCAGACAAGGCTACAGATAAAATCAGGGCAATCACAATGGCAAATGGTACAAAGACACGCCAGCCAAGTTCACTGGCTACGACAGGATCTTGACGGTTTTTCCAAAGCTGTCCGGTCGGCAAGGCTTCAACTTCATCACTGGCCAATTCTGCTTCTTTATCACTTTCGATCCGTAAACGATAGCTTTCAAATTCAGCTTGAGTATATTGCGGCGTGCCTGGATAAATTTCATAGCGGCGACCATTGACCAGGTCGACCACATTGGCCGCATCATTCGGCATTTCAATTCGGGTCGCTTCCTGCGCCAGAATCATCACATCCGGCTTGCCTTCTTTTTCCGCACGCTGATAGAAGAAAATATCTTTCAAGTTTTTGCGATCTTCGGATAGATCTCCAGCATAAATCGTATAAGGTCCGGAAGAAATAAATTCTTTAGGCCGAACCAGATCAAAGCCGGTTCGTACTGCCTGCTCACTGGTCAAGGCTTCAAACTGGCGAATCCCCCACGGTGAAGCCCACAGCATGAGAAAGCCTTGTGCAAGGAGATAAACCAAAGTCATTGGAATCAAAAGACGTGCCAGCTGATGCCGGCTAATTCCACTACCATTTAAAACCGCCATCTCATGATCAACATAGAGACGGCCAAAGACCAGCATTAAACCAATAAAGAACCCAAGTGGAAGAATCAGTGTCAGGAATTCAGGCAGACGATAACCAATGATGCTGAACAGGATTCCAGCATCCAGACGCCCCTGTGCGGCCACACCAAAGTACTTGATCAAACGACCACCCATCATGATAAGGGTCAGTAAGGCAATCACCACCAAGGAGGTCGATACCACTTGCTTGACCAGATAACGCCGAATAATCAAATTAGTTCTTCCAAAATGAGCTCCATAAAACGAGTGCTAGTTTACCCGAATAGCAAAAATATAAAACCTAGGTGGCTCTGCCCATTGAAAATCTATTCGGATAAATGTTTCAATGCCTGAATGATTTGCAAATCTAAACAGGCGTGAAAACAAGATATGAACCTTACAATTAATACGTCATTCCCAGAGAATGGATCAAGTCAATCTTTGTTGATTTTAGTCGACTCAGAGCAAATTCAGAGCACTGCATCAACATACCAAATCAACAACCTAGACACATTAATTGAAGCCTCCCAATTCAAGGCCGGTCTAGCAGAAAGTTTAAGCCTGATTGGACAGGTCAGCCAGTCTCAGCATGCAGCTCTGATCGGCCTCGGCAAGACTGCCGAATTACAAGCGGGAAAACTGGCGAAAATTGCCCAGGCCATTATTAAAGCCTCTCAAAAAAAATTCAAACAGATTTCTGTTGATCTGACACAACTTCCACAAGAATTGCACTATCTGTTTGCATTGGCTTTAACTCAGGCCAGCTACGGCTATGACGAATACAAGTCGAAAAAGAATGAATTTATTCTGCAGCAGATTGATTTCATCGCTGCCGAAACTCCATTAACAGCTGAACAGTTACAATTGATTCAGGCCGTTCAGAGTGGCCAGAATCTGGCGCGTGATCTGGGTAACCGTCCTGGCAATATTTGTTTCCCAGAATATCTGGCAGAACAGGCCCAAGCGCTGGCGGCTCAATATCCGGACCTGCTTAAAGTAACTGTACTCAATGAACAGCAAATGGCTGACCTTGGCATGGGTGCCTTCCTTGCAGTCAGCAAAGGTTCAGATCGTCCAGGCCGTATTATTACGATTGAATATCTGGCGCATCGTGAAGAAGCACCAGTGGTATTACTGGGTAAAGGCATTACTTTTGATACCGGCGGTATTTCATTAAAACCAGGCGCTGGCATGGACGAAATGAAATACGATATGTGCGGTGCGGCTTCAGTTCTAGGCACGCTTCGTGCACTATGCGAATCTCGTTTACCAATTCATGTGGTGGGTGCGATTGCTGCAGCGGAAAATATGCCTTCTGGTAAAGCCACCCGTCCAGGTGACATCGTAACGACTATGAGCGGTCAAACTGTTGAAATTTTAAATACTGATGCTGAAGGCCGTCTGGTACTCTGCGATGCATTAACTTATGTAAAACGCTTTAATCCTGCTCTGGTGATTGATATTGCAACTCTAACTGGTGCTTGTGTAGTGGCGTTAGGTTCAGTATTGACCGGGATGTTTACACCAGACAATGAGCTGGCTGCAGAACTTGAAACCGCCGGTCAAAATGCATTTGACCGTGTATGGCGCATGCCAGTACTGGACGACTATCAGGAACAACTGGATTCACCATTTGCTGATATTGCCAATATTGGTGGCCCTAAAGCCGGTTCTGTAACAGCTGCATGCTTCCTGCAACGTTTTACGCGTGAATATCGCTGGGCTCACTTGGATATTGCAGGTACTGCATGGAATTCAGGTCCAAATAAAGGCGCAACTGGCCGTCCAGTACCTCTATTAATGCAATTCCTGGCTAATCGCGTTCAAAAGCATGGCTAAGGTCAGCTTTTATTTATTTGAAAAAAGCCCTGAACGACAAGTGGACAGCACTTGTCGTTTATGCCGTAAAATTTTGCGTCAGCCAGAGCGTATCTGGCTGCTGTGTGCCGATCCTGCCTTACAGCAGGAACTGGATGAAAAGCTATGGAACTTTGATCCTGCCAGCTTTATTCCGCATGGAATCGATCAGCCAGATGCGACCGTTTGTATATCGGCTCAATTACCAGAGCAGCCTGGCTGGATTATTTTTAATTTTAATCCGGAAGCACTTGAACCTGATGCGAAATTTAGTCACATTATTGAGATTATTGAAAACAATGAACCAGCCAAACAGCTGGGACGTGAAAAATATAAACAATATCGTGGCTTTGGCATTCAGCCAAATACCTTTAAGCTCTAAGTAATCACGTGAACAAGGAGATGCAAGTGGCATTAAATGTAGGTCCAGATTTTAAACAGCGCTGGTTAAACACGCCTGAGGCTGTACGTCAGACCTTTATCGATGACCTCTCGCGCATCTGTGAAGTACTTAAGCCTGAAACCGCTGTAGAAGAATGGCTCGTTCGCGACCAACAGTTACAGAAAGAGTCTGAGCGTAAAATTGAAGCAGCGTATGCACAGCGCAAGGCCGAACTGATTGAAGAAGCACGCATTCGTAGACAACTGGCACTTGAAAAAGCCTTAGCCGAAAAACGTGCTGAAGAACAGGCCTATGCCGAACAGCTACGCCGTGATGAAGAACGAAAATTTGCCGAGCAGACCCGGAAGCTGGCTGAAATGCGTCATATGCTGGATACTGAAGTTCAGGATTATGCCGCGCGTTATCAGAAAAATCCGGATCAGGTGCTCGACTTTGCCAAAGGTCGCTTAAATATCGACGATGCCCAGATTTTGTCTGAGCTGGAAAGCTTACAGTTACGTCTGAAACTCGAAGCAGAAACTGTGATTGAACAAACCGTCAATGCACTGCGTGAGAAATTACGCGCTGCAGCCAAGGAAGAAATTGACTATATTCTGAAAAATTCTGATCTGGCTGAGTAAAGTTGATCGTCAGTTGGCTGAAAGAGTCTTTTTATTTTTCAGCCTTAGCGCTTGCTTGCCTTATTTAAACTTATTCTATCTAGTTAAAATCTACTTTAAAATTAAAACAAGTCAGCCAGTAAAAATGCGGTATTACCAAGCAGATAGCCCGCCCCTAGCAAAGTGCTGATCCAGAGAATTCCCCCAGTCACATTATAAAAGCTGAAAGTCGCAAAGCTCATATGGCCAGAACCTGCCGCAAAAGGGCCGAAGGAACGCACAAAGGGAATAAAACGCGCAATTAAGATCGTCTTGCCACCATGTTTCATAAAATAATGATTGGTTTTGACCATATATTCGGGTTTGAAAAACCGTGAATGCTCATTGAAATACTTTAATCCGAGCACCCTGCCCGAATAATAATTCACGGTATAACCCAGAATCGAAGCAATCAGCAGCAATAAACCCATGGAGTGCAAGGTAATCAGGTCAGAGCTAGAACACAACGCACCGACAGCAATCAACAAACTGTCACCTGGCAAAAAGAAGAAAAACGGCGAACCTGTTTCCGCAAAAATCACCAGGAACAAAATTGCATAGATCCATACCCCATACTGCTCCAGCAATAAGGGTAAAGACTGTTCAAGATGAAGTAAAAAATCGAGCATTCGACCTGTCCACTGGGGCTAAAATCGCGAGTTGAGCTACGTATTATCCCGAAAAATAAAAAAACAGTCTAATTTTTCAATTAGATTGTCTGGTAATTGCGCAGCTAATTTATTTCAAAAAGCCATTTTCGGCTAAGAATTCCATGCTGATTTTAGACTGTTCTGTAGTTTCTGCGGCCTTGTCACCAAGCAATAAACGCTCGATATAACGTGCCAGTACATCTACTTCCAGATTGACTTTAGTGCCTAACTTCCAGGTACCAATATTGGTCCGTTCTGCCGTATGCGGAATTAGATTCAGACTAAGGATATTTCCACGTAAGTGATTGATGGTCAGGCTGATGCCATCTACTGTTATAGAGCCCTTCTCTGCCAGATATTTGGCAATTTCTTTTGGTGCAGTCACTTCAAAGTAGATGGAACGAGCATCGGAACGTACCACTGTAATTTCACCCACAGCATCGACATGACCAGAAACAATATGTCCACCAAAGCGTGTAGTTGGCAACATCGCCTTTTCGACATTTACAGGTTGGCCGACTTTCCAGTTAGCCAGTGTAGTCCGATCCAGGCTTTCACGTGATACGTCTGCAGCATACCAGTTCTCACCCCAGTCAATTACGGTCAGACAGATGCCATTGGTGGCAATCGAATCACCTAGATGTACATCGGACATATCCAGATCCGTCTGGATGCGTAAACGCACATCACCACCAACGCTTTGCAGGCTCTCGACCTTGCCCAGACTTTCAATAATACCTGTAAACATCTTTATTTCCTTTTTCTCTGCGCTTACCACAAGGCCAATTGGGTACTCACCCCGGTCGTATCCACACCGCCCAGCTCGGCATAATGATGCAACTGGCTCAGTAACTGACGAATTGGTGGACCTGACTTGGCATGCGTGTCGGTAATTACAATAAATTCTAGTACGCGTGCACGTTCAGACTGGCGCTGTTTGCTGACACGATAACGTGGCACATCCTGAGTGAGCAAGGTTACACGGCCGCGTTTCAGGTTGGCCTGCAACAAATCTGTGGCACTGATATTACCATCGGTCGAATAACTGGTCAGGATAAAACGCGCATTAATAGTCGCTAACAAAGTTTCATAGGCTTCTTTGGCATGCTTGGATGAGTTGTACTGACTTGGACGTTCTTTACGCCATGCACGGTCAATCCCGCTCTTGAAGCCTTTAGTGTCTGGAGTCGGTAAATCCACCTGATCCCACAGCGTTAAAGCATTGAGTACATGATAGTTACTACTATAGGCATGCTGGTTATACGGTGGATCCAGATAAGCCACATCGACTTCAAAACCACTCATCTGATTGGCTAAGTGTTGGGCATCCACACACCACATTTCTGCGGCAGGTCCTTGATGCTTAGCATCTTCACAGAAACGGCTTGGCGTTAACCAAAGTAGTGATTCAATGCGTTCTAGTGCAGTCTGGGTTTTACCGCCCCAACCATGATGGAAACTTTTAAATACACCTGAGGTATTGCTGACAAAACTGGCTGAATAGAGCAGCGGTGCCAGCAAAGCACTCATTTCCACGTCATCAATCGCACCTTGAGCCTGCCAGGTGGCAATCTGCTGACGGATGGCATCGATACGCATGCCGTTACGGCGTTTGAAGAACAAACGGTCTCGGGTCGGATCATAAATCTCATCATTACGCGGACACAGGTTATGTGTCACCCAGCCTTTAACTTCAGGCAAACGGTTCAGATAATCAATCGCTTTCTGATAGCCACCGAGCTCTTTAAAGGCAGGTGCTTCAGTACAAGCTAAAACTGCATGATTGAGTGCATGACTATAGGGTTCCCAGTCATTGGCAATCACCCGATAGCCATTCTGACGGGCCAGACGTGAAACCACCCCGGAACCTGCAAAAAAATCGGCAAAAATCGGCGCACGGCCATCTTCACGTTTTAGGGTTCCCGTGCTCTCAAGTGCTTCCAGAATTAAGTGTAGTAAACGGCGTTTGTTCCCCAGATAAGGAACCAGCTGATGGAAAAGATATTCATCTGTGGTACGTGCCGCATGGCGACGTTTGTGGTAAACCGTAGACTCTGAATTCATAGTGTCTCTTGAGAGGGAATTAACCTGAAGCGCACGTCATCACCCAAACGGGTCACGTCCTGCAACTTGAATCGAAGTTGTTCTGCCATTCGGCTGAATTCTGCATTGAACATACTACGCGCAGTTTGCCCCAATAAAGTCGGTGCAACATAACTGATGAGTTCATCCACCAGCCCTGCCTGTAAAAATGCAGTAGATAAAGTCGCACCTGCTTCAACCAGCACATCATATATCTGATGCTGCTGAACCAGTTGCTGTAATAATTCTTTTACATGCTGAATTTCGAGTTGGATCACACCCAGATCAGCCAGCTCCTGACGATAAGGCCCCATCACCATCACCGTTTCTGGATTTTCCAAAATTTTGGCATTCAGTGGTAAACGACCTTGGCGATCCAGAATAATCCGTTTGGGCTGAACCATGCTGCTGATGTCGTCGATACCTTTCAGACTGCGGACATTCAACTGACAATCATCTGCTAGTACAGTGTCGATGCCGGTAATCACTGCACCAGAAATGGCGCGCCAGTGCTGGACATCCTGCCGAGCTTCAGACCCGGTAATCCATTTCGATTCACCGGATGCCATAGCCGTACGGCCATCCAGACTCGATGCAATTTTCAAACGCACATAAGGCATCCCAGTCGCCATGGCTTTCAGAAAGCCATCATTCAGCGGATGCGCTTCATCCTCACAAACACTGACTTCAACCTTTATGCCAGCATCTTTCAGGATCTGCACGCCTTTTCCAGCGACCAGTGGATTTGGATCAGGACAGGCAACAATCACTTTAGCTATGCCTGCTTCAACCAATCCTTTAGCACATGGTGGTGTACGGCCATAATGGGCACAAGGTTCCAAAGTCACATATGCTGTTGCGCCACGTGCCTGCTCTCCGGCCTGACGCATCGCAAAGACTTCCGCATGAGGCTGACCCGCTTTGGGATGAAAACCTTCACCAACAATCACGCCATCTTTGACAATGACACAACCAACGTTTGGATTGGGTTTGGTCGAGTACTGTCCCTGACGTGCCAGTTCAATGGCACGACGCATCCAGATTTGATCTTGAGTGAGTTCAGTCATGCTTATTCTTGAAACTCACCGCGTTGCTGCATCTGTTCAATCTGACGACGAAAGGCTTCGACATCCTGGAAATCCTGATACACCGAAGCAAAACGGACATAAGCGACATGATCAAGTGCAAATAGCGATTGCATGACAATTTCACCAATCGTGCGTGATTTCACATCACGTTCACCCAAACGGCGAATCTGTAATTGAATATCACTGAGCACCGTTTCAATCTGTTCTTGCGTCACAGGACGTTTCTGCAAGGCATGCATCAGTGAACGGCGTAATTTGGCTTCATCAAAGGGTTCATTCTTGCCATCAGATTTGATGACACGCGGCATCACCACTTCATAACTTTCAAAGGTGGTAAAGCGTTCATTACAACTGACGCATTCACGACGGCGGCGAATCTGGCAACCTTCAGCGGCCAGGCGTGAATCAATCACTTTACTGTCTGGTGTATTGCAAAATGGGCAATGCATAGCGGTTTAATTGAACAAATCCTGATGATTTCCGAGTGTAGCAAAAATTCCAAACTTTGTAGAGTTTTACGCAACATATAGAAAAAAAACAGCCCAGATGGGCTGTTTTACACAATATATTGATTATTGTTTTAGCAGATTATTCTACACGTTCGCCATGTTGACTCAAGTCCAGACCCATGCGTTCATCATCAGAAGAAACACGGATACCGATGATCAGATCAATCATTTTAAGAATCACGAAAGTTAATACTGCAGAGTAAGCGATGGTTGCAAGTACACCTTCAACTTGAACCCAAAGTTGGCTCATTACATTTGCTGGAGCAGCATCACCCATGATGAATTCGCTTGCGAAGAATGCTGTCAGAATCGCACCAACGATACCACCCACACCGTGCAAACCAAAGGCATCTAGAGAATCGTCGGCTTTTAGTGCGCGTTTCAGAGCAGTAATACCCCAGAAACATACCACACCACCGATCAAACCCATTGCCAGTGCACCACCGACAGTAACGAAACCAGCCGCTGGAGTAATCACCACCAGACCTGCTACCGCACCAGAAGCCCCACCTAATACAGAGGCTTTACCACGTACTACTTTTTCAGTAATTAACCAAGAGATCGCTGCTGCCGCTGCTGCAACTTGAGTTACGATCAGCGCATAACCTGCAGAACCATTCGCACCCAATGCTGAACCACCATTGAAGCCAAACCAACCTACCCAAAGTAAGCTTGCACCGACTACAGTTAAAGTCAGATTATGTGGCGCCATTGATTCACGGCCAAGGCCCATACGTTTACCAAGCATGTAGGCTGCAACCAGACCCGCTACACCTGAGTTGATGTGAACGACTGTACCACCAGCAAAGTCAAGCGCACCGTCGTTGCCTAACCAGCCGCCACCCCATACCCAGTGAGTAATTGGTGCATAAACCAGAATCACCCAGAGTGCAATGAATGCCACAAAAGCACCAAACTTCATACGCTCTGCAATCGAACCGCTGATGATGGCAACCGTAATGATGGCAAACGTCATTTGGAAGATCACGAACAGGATTTCAGGAATCGTGCCTGAAAGCGCATCGGTAGTTATTCCGGCTAGCATGAGCTTGTCCAGACTGCCGATAAAGGCATTTCCTTCACCAAAGGCCAAGGTATAGCCAATCACGACCCAGGCAATACTGACTACGGCTGCAGCGACAAAACTGTGTGCCATTGTTGCCAGCACATTTTTCTTACGGACCATACCGCCATAGAACAGGGCTAAACCTGGAATGGTCATCAGTAATACAAGGGCTGTTGAAGTGAGAATCCAGGCTGTATCGCCAGTATCGAGAGTAGCTTCTTCTGCAGGCGCTGCTGGTTCAGCTGGCGCCACTTCAGCAATCTCTGCTGTAGTTGTGTCTGTTGTTGTAAGTGAAGTATCACCAGTCTCTGCAACGAGTGCGACTTCTTCAGTAGGTGTTGGTGCTGTTACGGCCTCTTCAGCCCACGCAACAGAACCACCTAAAAGAGCGCTGGACAAGCCGAACGCTATTAGCATTTTTTTCATTCGTATCCCCCAACCATGTTTTTTGTGAGTTATTAGGTACTCAGCAAACTTCGTGCCAAATTAAACAGCGTCTGCACCTGTTTCACCGGTACGAATACGGATGACTTGTTCTAAGTTAGTTACGAAAATTTTTCCGTCACCGATTTTGCCAGTGCTTGCAACACGAGTAATTGATTCAATTACCGAATCAACCATTTCGTCGCTGATTGCGATTTCAATTTTGACTTTCGGTAGGAAATCTACAACGTATTCAGCACCACGATAAAGTTCAGTATGGCCTTTTTGACGACCAAAGCCTTTGACTTCAGTCACAGTGATGCCTTGAACACCAATTTCAGATAATGCTTCACGCACATCATCCAATTTGAAAGGTTTTACAATTGCAGTTACGAGCTTCATGTTTGTTTTCCTTCGGCTTATTTCACCAGTAAGGTTTTATGTTCAAATTTCATGCCAAGATTCCTAAGGTCGGGGGAAATTAGAAAGCCCGGCACGATGTTTCTTGCTCTTTTATTTTATACTTATAACGTATTGGAATCTGCACAAATTGGATATTTTTTATGTGGATTTTTACAATATTACTAATCGAAGCAGCCTATATTTTATCTGAAATACTGTAAGTCACTCTTGCAGCAATGCTACACTGTCCGCGCATTTATATGGCGATGGATCAGATTATGATTGAAACCCTGTTACAAGCAATTTTGCAGCAAGTTGAACACCCTAAAAAGGACCTGGAGCACAACCTGCGTGCCCTGCTCAATGAAGCCGTCAGTAAAATGGATTTAGTGTCTAAAGAAGAGCTCGAACGTCAACGCACTGCCCTAAATAATGCCAATCAGCGTTTAAATGTTTTACTAAAACAAGTCGAAGAGCTAGAAGAAAAAGTCTCGATTAAAAAATAAGCACAACTACAGTGCACAAAAGACACGAGAACAATAAAAATAATGCACTATATTGGAACAACAATATGTCTTTTGCCAAAATTTATACGCGAGGCCTGTTAGGCCTGCATGCACCTTTAATTGAAGTCGAAGTTCATGTCAGTTCTGGCATGCCTTCCCTCACCATTGTGGGGCTTCCTGAAGCCGCAGTCAGAGAAAGTAAGGATCGGGTTCGCTCAGCCATTCTAAATAGTGGCTTTCAGTTTCCGACCAAACGCCTGACCATTAATCTGGCACCTGCCGATCTACCTAAAGACGGCTCACGTTTGGACTTGCCGATTGCGCTAGGAATTTTAGTAGCCTCAGGACAGCTTCCAGAAAATTGCACAGATGACCTTGAATTTATTGGTGAACTGGCCTTAGATGGTCAATTGCGGCCTGTAACAGGAATCCTGAGTATTGCAATCGCCTGCCAGCAGGCACAGCATCAACTGATCTTGCCTAGTCCGAATGCTCAGGAAGCCTCTCAGCTCCCGGATTTTCAGGTATTTGCCGCCAATCATTTACAGGAAGTCTGTGCACATCTGGCTCAAGCGGAAACCTTGACCCCGTTTAAGACCAGTCCAGTAGATCAGCACTCTTTTTATAAATTTGATCTGGCGGATGTGAAAGGACAATTGCGACCACGACGTGCCTTGGAAATTGCAGCCGCTGGCGGTCATTCCCTGCTGTTCCGCGGTCCACCTGGTACAGGTAAAACCTTGTTAGCATCGCGCCTCGCCAGTATTTTACCGCCCTTAAATACTCAGGAAAATCTGGAAGTTGCCAGTATCTACTCGATTGCGAATACCAATCATCCCTTTGGCCAACGGCCATTTCGGGCACCGCATCATACTGCGTCTGCCATTGCACTGGTCGGCGGTGGCTCACATCCTAAACCTGGAGAGATCACACTGGCGCATTTGGGGGTGTTATTTCTAGACGAATGCTCGCTTTTCCTAATAAACCCTTGATTGTCAAAATCGTAAATATTTGTTTGTTAAACCTATTCCTAAAGAAAAAATCACTTTAATATTTTGACAATCATCAAATAACGATAAAAAGGAAAAGATGATGATCTTTAAAAATTTAAAAGATTACAATTTAGAAAAAGTTTTATCACCATTAACAGAAAAAATTTGGAATGACATAGCAAAAGAATTGAAATGTAAAACTTATATAGACATATATAAAGTTTTTCTATTGATTACTCATAAAGAAAAAATTGAAAACTTTTGCCTTATCAAGACTCCCAATATTCATGAAGATTTTTCTATTCATATCAGAAGATTATTTGGCTTTATTGTCTGCGAATTTGAAGGTGATCAAAAAACTCTAGAAGCCTACTTTCGTACAATATTCAAAATTCTCAATCATATTTTTTTAACTTATGTATCTCCGACCCCAGAATGTAATTTAGTTAAAAACATTTCACCACAAGCCAACTTAGAAAAATGTACGCGACTATATCAAAATGGATATATAAATAAGAAAGTAAAAACTTACTTTGAGGGTTGGGTAGCCTATTCAAGTGATCACAAAAAGTTGAATTTAAATTTTTCATATGTATATGATTTATATGGAGAAATATTTTATAAAAAATTTATAAAAGGCGTGACTTTATTAATATCAAATTATATCTACACTACAGCACAAAGAATTTTAATTAGTATAAATAAGTTAATGTTCTACATAGCAATGACATGCAAGAACATAAATTCATTAAAAAAGAATACTTGCTCTCAATATGCTCATAAATTTTTTACCACCCTATACCAAATACAACTTATTGATATTAAAATAAAAAATTATGATTTACATGTCTTTCACCAGAATTGGCAAATACAAGTAAATATATATATGCACTTAGTTGATTTAAATATATTTCCACAGCCCATTATTGAAATCGTTGTTCCAAACTTTAAAAGTGCTAAGAAAAACTACTGCAATATAAAAATTAAAGGTTCTAATGAAGCCGTTCACTCTAAATTGATTACTCAAATTCCAGTATCACTTACAGATGATGAAGCAGTAGAAAGAATTTTAGAAAAAATTAGTTATGATATTAACTTTATAAAAAATTGTTCAGAATTAGAAATTAAAAATATAAAAGAAAAACTTAATAACTTTTATATAAATACTGCTAAAGGTGATGTAAGGCAAAGAGGACATTCTAGCTCAAACTTTAATCCAGTCAAAGTTGGTGAAGATAATATAGAAAACACTTGTGCCACTTACTTAGCAACACCATTTAGAAATGAGGAAGTAGTAAACTTTGCAAATTTTTTAGGATTCAATTGTAAAAAACCACTCAACAATACAATTTTTTATTGTTCAAACGATACTCTATATCCTTTTATGATTTTATTGATAATGGAGCATCCTTTTATTACAGAATCTTGGTTAATAAATTTCAAATTATATGAGAAAAGCAATAAGGTGGGTTATCTGAAAATTAATGATGAATGGTATTTAACTTCTTTTAAGAAAAGACGAGGAGTTAATCTTGCAGAACAATCAATAAAAACTACTATATTTTCAAAAAACTTATTAGATGATATTTTAGAAGTAACAAAAATTGGTAGAAATTATTTAAAAAAAATTAACTCACTTGATTATGAGTATTTATTTATAGCCTCATGGAGCCCTTTTATAGAGCCCAAAAAAATTGAAACTTTATATCACCCAAATACTCTTAAAGATAATAATAAATTAAAAAATATTTTCTATAATAACCCCTATTCAAAAGAATATATAGATAAATATGGAAAAGAAGAATTAGATGAATTAATTAAAAATTTTACTCTAACAAAATTTAGAGCCAGTTGCGCTATAAAAGTATATTTAGAAACTAAATCTGTTTATGAAATGAGTAAAGCATTAGGTCATAAGGAATATCAACAAAAGCTCATGAAGTCTTATTTACCTGAACCAATTTGGAAATTCTTTACTAATAGATGGATAAGAATTTTTCAAAATGCTTTAGTGTATGAAGCAATGAAAGACTCTGAATACTTATTTCAAGCAGTTGATTTTACAAAAGAAGAATTAAACGAATTCATTGAAAACCATGCTTTTAAAGAGCTACCTCCTCAAATTAATAAATTTAAAAACAGCAATTTAGATAGTCAAATACATAATGAAAAAATTGGTATCTTCCCCATCTCAGTTGCATTACTTCAATGGTTTATTGGTATCAATGAATATGTAATTTCTTATGGTCTAGATAAGCTTAATGAGGTAGCTGAGTACTGGTGGCAAAGTGCCATGCTGGTAGTTACTCAGCTTGAATTAACATTAGATCCAAGTAGCACCCATTCCATTTCAATTGAAGATAAAGTTCTTAGAATGTATGAAAAAGCTAAGAAGCATCCTTTATCGATAGAATTAATTAAAGGTGCATTAACATGAACGATCAGATAACTATAGATAAATTAATCAAAGAGATTAATGAGGAAAAAAAAGACATATTAAATATGTCTAACGATGAACTTACATATTTAAAAGAAATTATTTTAAATAATAAATCTTATATTTCAAAAAAAAATTTATCAAAAAAAATATTTAAATCAGTTAGTAGTTTATATGATTTTGATTACTTAAATCCTTTCTGGTTTAAAAAGAATACTAACTTCTCTGATAATATTTGGATTTTAAAAATTAATAATTTGGATGATAAAAGAATAGATTTCACAAAAATAACCTTAGAGGATAATAGCTCACTTACTGATCACCCTAAACTACTAAACTCATTTAAGATCTGGATTGTAAATCAAGGAAACCCACTTTATTTTTCTGGGAAAGTACCTTCAAGAACAACAATTTCTGCAAATATTAATAAAGTACTAGGTCTTATAGACTATATTATACTTAATTCAGATGAACTATTACTTTCAAGTTGTGAATTATCTTGTATTGATGAAAATTTCTTTCAAGATCTTTTTATACAACTTGCAAGTATGCCGGCTAATGAAGCTATTTATAATTATAAAATAACAGTATCAGAATATTTAAAAGATAAGATTAAAGATATTTCTCTTGAACAAGTTCACATTTTTGAACATCGTTTTCCTCTTATTCCTCTAAATATTGAAGAGGGATTAGATTTAACTTTTGAAGAAAAGAGAAAAGCTCGATTATATTTATATCAACAGAAAGCTTATTACAGAGGTGAAGATCTTATCCCTAAACCAAATACACGTTTCTTCAACTTCTTGTTTACTAATACAATTGCTGCTGAACATCGTATTTTTGAATCACTTGATGACCTAGCTCTTTATATGCCATTTGATTTTCAAGAATATAATGCTATCCCAACTAGAACTCAGTTTGAAGAAGAAGGACAATGTGATCAAAATATTGAAATTTATATTAAGCAATTTCATATTTTAGCTTCTGTTAATGACTATAGCTTTTGTTCTAGATTTGAAAAAAATAACTTATCAAAAATAACTCCAGAAAGAATCAGAAAACGTGTCCAAATGAAACCTGTAGGTAGGCATGCTACATTGCCAGGAAATGTTGTCTTTCCTTGTGTTAAAAATGCTTTTGAATTTATCTTCAGTTACTTAGAGCCTTTACTTGAAACAATGTATAGATGCTATGTATACGTACCTCCAAGATCAGAAAAAAACAAAAAAAGTTTTGACTATTCTTATCTCAAAAAATCCTACTGGAAGGACGTGACTTCACCTGAATTGAAACAATTAGGAGTAAAATCTTTTAGAATCTCTGATAAAGACCCACAAAAATTTATAAAACGCAGAAATAATGAAGGTCTATGTGACTTATACAATGTTTTAATAGGGGCTCTTTTAATAGTTATAGGAACAATTTCAGCAAGGCGACAGCATGAAATTATTGATTTAAAGGCAAATAAAAATTTATCACCTCCAAACTTAGAGCCTAATCTATACCCAAATTTAAACTTCGAATTAAAATTTAAAAATAGAAAAAGTGGAACATACTTCTTAGAAGACTCAAGAGAAGAACTTTCTAGACCAATTCTAAATTCAGTAGCTCAGATTATTTATAAATTAGAAAAATTTAATGAAAGAATTTTAAATACTGAAAATTTAAGTGAAAACATATCTTTAATAAATACTTATAATCACTACGGAAATAGATTTAAAGCACTAGATAACACTAATTATTCAAAATGTTTAAACGCTTTTTGTGACTATTTCGAAACTCCTGTTATTGAATATAAAAAAGATGATTTCCGAAGGTTTTACCTCAGACAACATCAATTGCGACGCTTTTTTGCTATGCTCTTTTTTTGGTCAAAAAGTTTTGATGGACTAGACTCTATTAGATACTTTTTAGGGCATACCGATACTGAACATCTTTATCACTACATTACAGAATCTATTACAGGTGAAGTTCTGAATGGAATCAAAGCAACTAGTTTGGTAGATAATTTAATCTCTAAGAGCCAAGATAAAATTGAAAATATAGCGCAATTGACTCAAATTTTAGAAAAGAAATTTAATGTTCGAGAACTAGAAATACTTGCAGAAGATTCAATAAGTGATTTATACCCAAAAGAAAGCTTAGACTTTATTCAGAAAAAAGAACTTATTAATCAAGTGTATCTTTTACTAGAAGCAAATGATATTGAATTAAAGCCTACATTTTTTTCAACTAAAAATTGCAAAGGAGAAATAATTCGGGATTACAAGTTAGTATTAATTATTAAGGATGAATTATGAGAATAAAAAATCCAGAAATAAAAGATTCGATTACCAACGAATTACAGTTGTTAGAAGATATTATCTCATCACCTGAAAAATTTGATAATGCAACATTTTTAGAAATTCTTAGAACTCAAAGCAACTTTGCTAGTTTTTCCTCACTTGAAAGATCTATCTTAAGAGTTTCATTAAATACTCATAAAACTTACGCTGATGAATTTTCAAAATTAGGTTTTGAACATCTTAATAATCTTAGATCTCTTGCATATCACAAATTAATTAACTTAAAGAAGGCACCTCAAAAAAGTACCAAAGAATCTTTAAATGAAAAAATTTTAAAATTATCTAATGAAATAAAACAGTTAGAAAAACAAAATTTAAAATTAGTAAAAGCTTTTACCGATATTCAATACACATTAATTAGTATTTCGAAGAATACTAATGAACCTCAAACAAAAAATTTTATTGAGAAAAAACTGAGTACATTTGAAAAAATACTTTCTTATACACTTAAGGAAGATGAACATGAATAAAAAAAAACTATATAACTTAGTATCAAATTTTAAAATTTATGACTATTACTCCTACAGATCTAAGCAAATTAGAACATTAAAAATTGATAACTGCCCAATTGTTCATTATCCCGATAATACTCCTTGCTTCGAGGCTAATAGCTACCTACTACATCTACTTTTTAAAGGACTTTCTCAAAATAATGGTGGAACATTAGAAACATATGCTTCTGCTATTTCACTATTAATAAGGTATTGTTATTTAAACAAAATTCAAAGAATTTCAACTTTAGATAACGATGAGTTTGTTGATTTTATTAACTTTTTAAAATTAGAAAAGTCTAAAACTGGAAAGTTTATTAGAAGATCAAATCAAATAATTATGATAGGTCAAAGGTGCATAGAGTTTTTAATATATGTCCAAGATTTATATAACCTTAAAAACTTTATAGGCATTGGTAGTCAATATCGGATAAGGCTTATATCTAAAATCACTTTGGAATACCGTTCAAAAACAAAAGTTACTATTTGTACCCATTCCTCCTTACCTCATAAAGTTCCTTCTTTAAAAAAACGACCTATATCTAAAGATCATGCCATCAAGATAAGACAATTTGTATCTTCTAATACGGATGAAAGTCTTCGTTCCAGGAACTTATGTATTCTAGATTGTATAGAACTAACTGGAGCAAGACGTGATGAAATTAGATCTCTTAAAGTTCAAGATATAGTGGATGCCCTTCAAACTAAAGACCAGTACCCTTCTTTAAGGCTCATCACTTTAAAAACAAAAAGAAATGATAGCTATCGATTAGTACCTGTTCCACGCACTCTATTAAATAATTTAAGCATCTATATAAGAAGATATCGTCGAAGGATTATTCAAAAATCTATAGGAACCAATTCAGATCATGGGTATGTTTTTATTTCCCATACCAGTGGTCATCCCCTATCAGTTGATACTTTTACTACCTATATGCATGAGTGGGCTTCTGGTGCACATATTGACTCCAAAGTAAGCCTGCATCAATTCAGACATAAGTTTATAACTGAAAAAATTATATATCTCATCCAAGAATTTCAAATTGAAAATAAATACAAATTTAGAGAAGCTTTTCTTGAGATTGATAAACTTAAATTAATAGTTCAACAATGGACAGGACATAAGTCTATAAAATCTTTAGATACGTATATAGACTATGCATTTTTAGAAGAAAAAAATATTGATGCATTAATAGATAAAGTGCTTACCAAAACATCAATATTTTCTATTACCGAAAAAATTAAAGAGTTAGAAAATTCCTACTTAGAAGAAAAGATTACAAAAGACTTTTTTCTAGATAACTTGAGGAAGACCGTTATGGATTACTCTTCATTACTCAGCTCTTCAGATGAGTGATAATTTTTTTTAAAACTTTTTTCTTTGAATATAATGAATATAACTGCTTGTTTGCACTCTCAATCTCTAAATTTATTTCTTTTAATAAATTTGGAAATTCTTTTATATATTTTCTATACCAAAATAAGTCGCAATTTAATGTATAAATTGAGAAATTTATTTTTCCCATCTCTCCGTTTAAATCCTCAATTGAATTAGTATTTTTCACGCTTGCACTATTAGAACTATACTTAAAAGGAGAAGTCGACTTATCAATGCTTACATGTTTACTTTTACACAGGTTCTGAAGAGCTCTATATAAAGAGTGATAATATTTACTATCTTGGTATTGGGGATAAGCTTCAAAAAATAAGTCTTTTAACTCACCAAATGCACAATTTTTAATATTCTTACGCTGTACAAACACTAATAAGCTCATTTGAATTTCTTCATTTAAACTCATTAAAATTCCCTAAATATCCCATTTTGGGATATTTTATCTCATAGTTCAACATAAGACTATGAGTTCAATACATGACCCAAGATATAAAAAAATAATTGACGGATTAATCAGCACACGTGAGTCATTAAACATTACTCAGGTGCAACTCGCTGCAACTTTAAAAAGACCCCAGTCTTATATAGCTAAAGTAGAAAATCTTGATAGACGAATTGATCTAATTGAATTATTAGATTGGTTAAATGCTTTAAATATTCAATCAGGAACTTTCCTCATACTCTTACAGCAATTACGTATTTTGTCTTCGGAATAGCTATATATCGTTAAACATTTCAAGAAAATTGGAATTCTTTAAAACATCATTTAGCACTTTATTTGTCATTGAGAGCGATAATTTTCGATAATCGTTGCCTTTCTGAGAATCTCCAAAATCTGATATAGATTTAATTACACATCCCTGAGTACCCGGATAAAGTTGCACAGCTTCATAAAATCCATATCCTTCCATATCTATTCCTAAAATATCTTTATGTTGTGCATTTATTGTTTTTACTGTTGCTTCATCAGCAATTACTGAACCACCAGAAACTGTTGGACCAAATTGAATTGACCAATCTCTCTCTAATCCTAAATCTTCAAACTCTTCTTTAACAAAATCAGCATATCTATTTGCATCATTGAGAAATTCAGAAACTACTGCATCATATAATTCATCAGATGCTTGAATCTGAAATGGAGCATTTACGAACCCTGTATTGGTAATTTTTCCACTATGATAATCCCAGATAAAGGCTGAAATTAAGGTATCACCAAACTGCTGTTTTTCTGGATCGGTTCCAGCACAAAGCCCTAATAAAAATGCAGCACGGGGCTTAAATGACTCACAAACCATTGATGCTAAAGCTGCTGTTGCCGACATTCCTTTTTTAAAAGGAGATATTACAATACATGAAAGCTTAGTTTCTGAACCAGGAATACTAATTCTTCCTACACAACGACTTATTTGATTTTTTCGTTCTGGTCTTGTCCATTGAATTAATTCATTATTACTAATTAATGAATTAAATTCCTCTTCTAATGCTGTTATAAATACAACATCATATTGATGTCGATTATTGTACTCATCATAGAATTTGACTCGGCTTTTTAGATATAAATTCCATTCTTGATAGTCTGGTTGGTAATACCATAATTTTGAATACTTTTCGGCTACTTTATATTTTAAATTAGTAGTTTGATCTTCCATTTCCGTGAGAAAGAAAAACTCTTTTGGTAATTTACATTTCTTATCATGAAAAGATAGATCAATAAATTCCAAACCTGCTTCAATTTCTGGCGGGCTTCCTGTATCACGCTTAATATGTAAGTCAACAATAACAATATCAAAACAAGTCTGCTGCATAATTTTTCGTGCAGCTAAGATATTTGAAACATGGTCTAACTTAAATGGTATTTTATTTTCCGATAGGATCTTATTAATAGTTTCGACCTTATCATTACCATCATCAATTAATAAAATATTAACCATGTTTAAACTCAGTAATATATTCAGTCAACTTTTTAGCCCAAAAAATATCTTTGGAAGTATAAAAAATTATACCTTTAAAAATATCAGGGTAATTTTTCTTAAGGTCATCTTCTAAAGTATTAATAGATATATCATCGATAGAATTAAACATTGTAATTACTACAACAGGAATATTTATTTTTCGAACCTTCATTTGAGATAAAATTTCTTTACCACCAAAATTTTGGTGCTCATTAATAAAAGTATTTTCATCACTATTATCATATAAAGGCATACTCATATCTAATAGTAGTAAATCAATCTTACTTTTATTTTTAACTAAATACCTTAATCCAGATGCCACCGATAGAGAAACTTCTAGATTTATAGATGAATCGAATTTCTGAATACAATTCTTTATTGCTGTACATTTAAAAGCATCATCTTCAATAAGGTGTATAATCATTTTTAACTCCTATTTATTGTAAATTCAATTTTTACAATAAATTGTGAATTCTGTTCATCTAACTCAAAATTCAAACTAGTCTCAGTAAATAAGAGTTCATTACAAATTCTATTATTAATTTTATGCAATCCACTATTAGTGTCTTTTTGAGCTAACTCTTTTGACTTATTATTTCTAATAGACTCACGAATATCTGTTAACTTAGACCTTGTTGACTCCAAATCAATAAGATCAAGATTAAGATTATTTCTAAAATCTATTAGAACTTTTCTATCATCATGCAGAATATTTAGTTCTATTTTCAGATCGTTTGGTTCTAACTTAGAATGTTGATAGGCATTATTAAATAAATCTAAGAACATATACACTAAGTCACTAACGTATCTACCACTTAGAGATGGGTCATTGTTGAACTTTAATTCTAGTCCTTCCCAATCCTTTAAACTAAAAATAGTCCGAGTAATAATATTCTTTGAAATTTCTACACATCTAGAAAGCTGTAACTCTGGTAATTGATAGACATTATTTTTATTAAACCATTGCTGAGCTTCTTGAAAAATTCTGAAGAAATTTGATTCTGCACTAACAATAGAATTGATTAGATCCCCCTTTTCAGACTCTCCAACTTTAATCAAAGACTCAATTAATTGACGAAATATCTCTCTAAACCGCTGCTTTATAGTTGTTGCGAGTACATGTCTCATTCTTAGTAAGCATGCATCAGTTTTGAGCCATAAAAGATTAATTAAGTCATCAATAAAGGCTGCTAAATCGGCTTTACCTTTACTAATAAGCATCTCTGCTTCATCAAAGGTAAAGACATAATTGAACATGTTCAAATTTACTGATTGACGTGAGAACTTATCATGTGAGTCATATAAGAAGGCAAACTCATAAGAAATAGAAATTTGAATTAATCGCTCTGTAATAAAGTCAATTGTATTGTCAATTTCATCACTAAACTTTTGTAAAAGTTCATAAATGACTTCTCTATTTTCTAATGTGTCTACAATTTTATTCGATAAATGTCTATCTAAGTAAGAAGGAAGTAACTGCTCCTTTTCGATTGGATTCCGTAAATGATTACGTAATATCCCATGCCGAATACCAGTACTTAGATATGAATTTAAACCTGTAGCTCCCATAAGGAACTCATTAGTGACATCAGAAATGATATGTTTAAATTTCAATAAGCTTCTTTGATCAATTTTCAGAGCTTTAAATTTATAACCATTAAAATTTATAATTTTACTAGTATCAAAGTCTTGTATTAGTTCAGCATCTTCCCCTTCATCGGTTAAATCGTCATTGCTATCTCTCACCAAAAATATTGTTTGTTGATCTTTACTATGAGATCTTAATTGTTTAAATGATTCAAAACTCTTATCGAGCCTATCTAAGCAAGCTCTCTTAACCGAGTTTACATCCACAAAAACTTTAGAAGAATGTATTAAATTGGATGTTTTGTTAATTTCTAAAGTCTTAACTTTTTCCTGTAATTCACTAAGATATATAGATTTTTCATTAGGATCTAACTCAATTAACTTCTTACAAATATTTATACGTTCCTCTTGAATTTCATTAATTGACTCATATACCAAAGTATTTTTCATAAATTCTGTTTGCCAAACATAGCATAAGAAGAAATTAACTACTTTAGGATCTAAGTGGCTGTACTCAGCAAGAAATTCATTAATTCGATCATCATCCTCATATTTAATAATTATTGATTCTAATAAAATCCTTGCATTAGAAATTAGATCTCTTCTTTTATTTTCTTCTGGATCAAATGCATATATTTTATAATATATAATAATTAACTTATAAATTGGATCTATAAAATCATCATTTACAACTATTTCAAATATTTCTTCAAAAGGATGTAAGTTATAAAACTCAGTATACTCAACTATTTGATTTACAGTGAGTTCAACAGCTTCCGTAGTACGTTTATTTTCAATTAGTTTATTAATATAAATATAATTTAAATGGAAATATAGAATTTTTTCCACTGAGCTATTTGCTTCATAAGCAAAATCTATAAAATTGGATCTATAATATTCTAATAGTTTAATCCACGTAACTTTCCCAACAATAGAATCATCTAATTCATAATTATCCTTCTCTTCAATTAAAGCATTATAACTAATACAATTAGGATAATAATGACTATATTTCTTGTTTTTATAAAAATAAGATCTTAAAGGATTAAAATTATAATTAAACCCATAAACAAAATTAAAATATCTGAAATTAGTTTCTGAAAACTTATCCAAATATGCAATAATATATGTTGAGAACAATCTAGACCAACGACAGACTTTATATTGGTCTAACAATCTCAAGCAAGTATAAGCGTGATAATAAACCCTATCTCCTGAAAGATTAAATATAATTTTAAAATGTTTAAATAATTCTCCAAGAACTAAATTATCTTCAAATAGCACTTCATCTGAATTAGTTAAAACAGAACTTTTTAAATAGAATAGGTATGAACAATAATCGTCACTTTCTTCTTCAATATTTTGCTTAGTAATTTCTAAAACTTTTTTGTAATTAGCTAATAAATCGTATTCAAAATACATTTGTCTATCAAGTATTCGTTGATCAACATCATAATTCTTTTTGTTTGAGTAAATTAGTGTTAGTAATCTTTTGTCTTCAGTGATCTGATATACATCTTCAATTGCTCTAATGACTGTACTATGCAAATCGCCACGCATAGAGGTTTCTAGCAGATAATTTATTATATCTTCATAATAATCAATATCATTGTAGCTTCTATCAATATGTGCATATATGACTAGCCTATCTGTATCAATAAATTCCTGAGTTACCTTATAAATAAAATACTCTGCAAAGCTTGGTTCACGTAAATCAGCATGTATACGTTCTTTGAGAGTAGAATTCTCTACAAAGAATTGTATTTTTGAAATATACTGTTCTATGCATGCCTTTTTATAGCTATCTTCCTTATACTCTGGTAGCTCTTCTATTAATTTTAATTGATTTAAATGAACTAATAACTCTATACCTTTATGTGATTTTTTAGCAACCTCTGATGTGCTTTGATATTTTTCATATAATCCATCTAAATTATTTAAAAATATATTCTTTTCAATATCCTCAAATATTTTTAAATCTTCTTTAATAGTTACAGTAATTTTTTTTAATAATAAAAGATTCCAAAGAATCTCTGAATTATATGAATGAAAATAAAAGTTACGTTGAGTTTTTAAAGCATCATAAATTACATCTGAATTTCTTTTTTGAAAAACATGCTTTAAAACATATCCATTAATCAGTCTATCAAAGTTCTCATACATTACATGTGTAGTTAAACCTTTGAATAAAGCAATTGCATGGTCATATTTTCTTTCGCTAATTTTTTTCTGTATTTTTGCTAGGTTGTTATGTTTCATACAAAGATTTTCCAAATACCAAAACCGATAAAAGCGATTGCAATAAAATCTGTTAAATTAAAAATTGAGGAAAATGTGCTTGTATATGATTTTACTAAGCTATCACCTACTTCTTTTTCCTCATTTTTAAAAATTTGAAAATCTTCTTCAAAATATTGTTGCTCATATTTTTTTAAACTTTTTTCAACTTGTTTGATCATAAAAACTGTTCGTTGATCAATTCTTCTAAATGTTTCATTTAGAATTAAAAGAAGAATAGCAGGTAAAATAATTAGTGTTTGCGTTTCTTTTAAACAAATACCAATTCCTGTAAGTGTCGCAATATTTACAAGGATATAATAATTAAACATTTGAAGCCTTTGTGAGGAGTGGCGTTCAAAGTATTGCCATAAATATTCTAACGGATCATCCTTATGCATCATTTGCGCCTATTAGCTTTCTTCTTACACAATGAACTAGTATAGTTCATAAGTTTATAAATCATTTAATTTTTTTCTTATTCCAGTTTTATTTAGTTTCTTTATTTGCATCTTTTTTAATGCAACTATTCTTAGTGGTTTGCTTTTTTCTTGACAATATTTTATAAATTTTAAATAAATTAGGAAAATGCCTGAGTTTGACCGCAAGGTTTTAGAAGTATTACGTCAGCCGCTTGAGTCCAAAGAAATTGTGATTTCGCGTGCTTCCCGGCAAATTACTTTTCCAGCCAACTTTCAGTTGGTGGCAGCCATGAATCCCTGTCCATGCGGTTATGCATTTAATCAGGACAGCCGCTGTCAATGTTCACCTGAAAGCATCAAGCGTTATCAGAACCGGATTTCTGGTCCATTACTGGACCGGATTGACCTGCATATTGACGTACCACCTTTACAGGCACAGGAGTTACAAGACAATAAACCTGTCGAAAACTCTGAAACGGTCAGACAGCGTGTGATCAGCGCCTATAATATTCAGATCGAACGGCAAAATGCCTTGAACATGAGTCTTAGTCCAAAGCAACTAGAACAATACGCCCCTCTCGATCCACCAGCTCAGAAAATGATTGAACTGGCTCAGCAGAAACTGAATTTGTCAGCACGAGGCTATCATCGGGTCTTGCGTGTCGCACGTACCATTGCCGATTTGCATCAAAGTCCCGATATCCAAAGCCAGCATCTGTCGGAGGCTTTATCTTATCGCGGGCAGCAGCAGATTTAGAACACTAAAAAAGGCGACCTGAGATCCATTGCTGTCCCACAATTTTTCACAAGAGGAAGCTCATTTGAGCTTCCTCTTGTTTTATGGGTATTTTATCGGATGAAAATAAAGCTTTTAAAGTTCTTCTTTCAAACAAATTCACTTGAATTATTCTGAGTAAACGTTGAACTGTCCAACCTGTTTTTCCTAAATGTTGAGCGAAACTCACCAATAAAGAGGCGATCATCGCAATCCAGATTTGTGTCTGAATTGCGTTCCTGCTGCGGCCTAGAAACGCTTTTAATTTGAGATTCTGCTTAATCGCCTTAAAGAACAGCTCAACTTTCCAACGATCTTTATAAATCGCCGCAATGGTGGAGGCGGCTAAATGAAAGTTATTGCTGAGAAAGCTAAAGTGCTTGCCACTTTGCTGATCTCTATATTCAATTCTTCTTAACACTGGGGCTTTTCTTTTTAGGGCATGTGCGCTATTCAGCTGAATGGTTTCATCTTTTAGAATACCTTTGGATTCAAGCACTGGATGTTGCTGGATCACCTGATACACAGATTTAGGCCTAAAACGTGTGACAAATCCAATGTTTTGAGCAGTCAGATTTGCATACCATTGGTAATCGACATAGCCTTTATCAAAAACTACAATGCTGCCAGCAGGAAACTGGAATTTGCGGCCTTGTACCATGTCATTTTCTTTGCCATTTTCAACTGCAACAAACTCAGGAATATCA
>NZ_JBHDVN010000017.1:0-62704 GCF_046635365.1 Acinetobacter sp. NIOH-H-8 | reverse complement strand
AATTACGCAAAATAATTCGGTACTATTAAACATCGGGACTAGAGTTTTAAGTTTTGTGTGGTAACTCAACTGATGGCTCTAGTCCTCTTATTTTTCAAGTCAATTTTTTATCCGCGATTCGGGTTAAATTATTTCACTTCTTTTGCACGTAAGTGGCTTTCAGTGACCTCCTTTCTACAAAATCGTGCAGCACCAACTTCTTGATCTGGCGCATTAATTCCTTCTTGATTAAACATCACCTTAGCTGTTTTAAACATAATTTTAAAATCTAGCCAAATGTTATTTTGCTCAACATATTGAACATCTAAGTCGAATTTTTCTTCCCAAGATAAGTTATTACGCCCACTGACTTGGGCAAGCCCTGTCATGCCGGGTTTTACCTCATGTCTTCGCATTTGTTCAGCGGTATAATGTTCTAGAAATTCTTTCATTTGAGGTCTAGGCCCAACAATACTCATATCACCTTTTAAGACATTTATAAGCTGAGGCATTTCGTCCAAGCTGGTAGAACGTAATTTTTGACCAAATGGTGTAATTCGAAATTTATCTGGTAAAGGATTACCATCCTGATCGAATGCATTTCTCATAGAGCGAAACTTAATCATTTTAAAGAGCTTTCCATTTTTACCAGGTCGTTCTTGATAGAAGAAAATTGGTGAGCCTAGATTTCTACGTACTTTATAAGCAATGATGATAAAAACTGGCAACAATATAAATATAGCAGTAAGAGAAATAATAATATCGATTAATCGCTTAGCAACTTTTATATCACTCCTAAAAAGGTCACTACTAGAATATAGATGAGGAAAAGATGTTAAGGCATTTTTTAAAATTAGATCTTTCTTCCCCCGATAATACCAGGATTTTTTTTTCTCTAGCTTAGCCACTTTATTTATCCGTGGAGAAAATTGAATGATTTGGTTCTTATACCCTTCTTTTTCTACAAGATTTTTTTTTAAGAAAATATTATCTTTTTCAATAATTAACGATTTACGTGTTGTAATAGAGCTTTTTACAAAGTTTTCGATCTTATTTTTTTCTTGTTGTAGATCCATTAATAAACACCTCACTATGTCTATCTACGCATCATATCAATTGTATTTTTATTAAAGTAGAGAGACTATTGTTAGCCAATTTCATATTTTAGTTTTTTAGAAATATTATTATTATTTTTATTAAAATATATATTTAACTAAATTTAGTTAAATTTCACCTAATAAAAAACTTAAGTTTATATTTTTTCTATAAATATTAGCCACTTATATTAAATTAAAATAAATAATTTATAATTACACTAGATCAGTTAATAATGAAAAATATTTTATTATTAAGAGAAATAATTTTTTAAAATATAGCAAATCTCACACTAAATAAAATGTGACAAAATGTAATACACAAATAATTAGTGAGCACTATATCACAATAAAATTCTATTTTAATCTGATAATTAAATATATTTCTAATTAATTATACAATCAAGATAACGTTATTTTTATTCTATTGAGACCGTCTTAAATATATAAAACCAGATAAGATAAAAAAATTTAAGAAAACTAGAAATCCACCTCTAATAATAATGAGGTGGAATAATTCAAGTTAAAATTAGGTGATCATAAATCTATACTATAATAATCATGCACAATACCACGTGCACCAAATCTTTCTTTTTGATCAATCAATCCAATGTTTAAGTATTTCCCTTCATTTTCATTAGAAGTACCGAAATCAAATATTTTGGCATTTTTCTTACTTTTTTCTATTAAATGATCAATGAGATAATCTAATACCTTTTTCTCTCTACCTTTATCATTACTAGCCAAATATTGAGTATGAACTACTCTTTCAGTTTCAAAAGTCACTGCTCCTGCCACAATATTTCCATCAAGACAACATTTATATGCTCTTATATTATTAGGGAAACGACTTTTTAATAAATCTATTTCATCTTCATTATGTACAGGTTGTTGGTTATGATGCTGATGGAGTACTTCCCGGATTACTCCCCAAACCATACTAGGCTGTTCTACTTCCTCACAGCTAACCCCATTTTTTTTGAGCTTATTGACTGATCTTCTTTTACTTTCTGAGTATGAATATTCTTCATTTAGAGCAATAGAAACACTAATATCTCGTCGGTAAAGCTTGGCATCATTTCGAAATAAAGCATACAAGTCTTCTTGAGCAGGATAATTATGATAAATAACAGGAATGCATTTATATATAATCTTATCAATATTTTTTTGTTTTAAATAAATTTTTAATAAATTAAATAATTCTAGCATGTCAGCGGCATGAATATCTCTATTAATTAAAAAACCGCCAAAAGTTAAACCTTGATGACTATAAAAAATATTATCTTTAATATTTCCAGGCAATAAGGCTACAATTTTCCCTTTTTCATTTTTAAATATCAATGAGAAATCCTCAAATCGATCAGCATGATACTCCATAAAATCACGATTAAACATAAAATGATAATTTTTACATTTTAATAAAAATTCATTCCATATTATTTTATCTGAAGTTTCATATTTATGTATTTGAAAACCTAAGTCTTCTTTCATTATAGTACCCATATCTATATCCTAGTTATTATTTTTAAATCAAATATAATTTTTCTATTTATTAAAAAAATACTATTACTTTTTTTAAAGCCCATTAATGCCCATCATTTGTAATAGTCTATGGTTTATATGATCCGCATTAAAATTCTTTCTAGCATAGAGAAATCCTTGATAGCCCATTTTATTTATTTGTTCAGGATGTTCTATAAAATAAGTCATTTTCTCTACCAATGCAGCCACATCCCATTTAGGAATTAGGAAACCTGTCAACCCATCGACTACAGTCTCATTGCAGCCTGGAACATCAGTAGTGATGACTGGACGTCCTACAGCCATTGCTTCTTGTGTACTACGGGGCACCCCCTCTCGATAATAAGACGGCAATACAAAAACCGCGCTATTACGTAGCCTTTGATCTACATCAGTCACAAAACCATTATATTCGATAATACCTGTTTGTATTAGCTGATCTAATTCAGCTTGCTTTAAGCCAGTTGGATTTTCAGGATCTAATCCACCAATAATTTTAAACACAACTTCAGGATATTTTCTTTTTACTATTCTTGCTGCTTCTATATATTCAAATATTCCCTTTTCAGCGATCAATCGAGCTATAAATATAAATGATATATTTTCCTGATTATTCCATTTTGTATAAGCATAATCTTGTAAATTAAGGCCAATCGGCCCCAAGACTTCAATCGCATTTTTTTTATGAGGCAAATTATAATGATGGACTAAATCCTTAGGATCATCATGATTTAAAAAAATAATTTTATCTAAATAAGGAAATGCAAGCCGATATAGTGCCACCTGCACAAAACGTATGAATTTAGCCTTTAAGCTTTGGCCATATTTATGAATAGTAAAAGGTGATCCTAGTCCTTCGATCATGCCATAAATATAAGGCACTTTAGTCTTATAGGCAGCTAGCGTTGCATAGATAACAGGCTTAGTTGAATATGAGAATACAATATCAGGTTGAATTTCTTTTATTTTTTTAGCCAGCTGATAAGTTGAACGTAGATCAGCCAAGGGATTCAGCCCTCCTCGACTAAGCTGATATGTCACTAAGGTGACTCCTAAATCTTGAATTTTGGCCAACCACTCATTTGTATATTCGGATACAAAGGCATAAACATGATAATTTTGTGCCAGACAAGACAAAATGAAATCTTTGCGAAAACCGTAAAGATTAGAGGCAGTCGTTCCAATGATGATAATTTTTTTAGAGATCATGGCTTTATACGCTCTATGAGTTCTAATTGTGCAGCATAAAAATTTTTATCAGAGTCAGAGACTGATGTAACTCTACGCTTATGTAGTATCTGCATTAAGTTCAAAAAATTTAGTACTTTTACAATAATTTTTTTAATTTCAAACTTTAAAACAATCTTATTTTTTTCAAGATCGGAAATAGTACTATTATAATATTTATTGATTACTCCGATCTGGGTATTATAACCACGGATCATTTTTTCTTTTTTTACATTTTCAACTTCTCTATAAAAATATAAAGGTTCCTGTAAAACGACGTAATTAAAATCATTTTTTATCGCAGCTGAAAGCCATAGTTCATAATCTTCAGCTAAGCAATTATCGACTTGGTACGGGTTTCTTTTACACCACTCCTTTCGGGCAAGTAATGAAGGATGCAGTATATTAGTAACACCTTGCAAAATTTCTTTGGGTTGCATTTGATGATTAGAATAGATTCTCTTTCCTAAAATTTCATTCTTGTCTCCAATTGAATATAAGCTGGTGACTACGACATCAATATCTGGATTTTCATTTAGTACTTTAATCTGTTTTTCAAGACGATCGACTGCCATTAAATCATCGGCATCCATACGTGCAATAAAATCATATTTTGCTTCATTAATAATCTGATTTAAGCGGTAGGGTAATCTTCTATTATGCCCATCAGCTATGATACGGATTCTCGGATCATTAAATGAGCGGGCAATCTCTAAAGATCGGTCTGTTGACCCATCATCTACCAGAATTAATTCCCAATTTTGAAAAGTTTGCGCTAATACCGATTTAATCGCATCTTCTAAATATTTTTCAGCATTAAAAAATGGTATTCCTATAGAAATATACATCGTTATTCTTCCTTATTATTATTTGAAAATAGTAAAAAAGCGGCCAATAAAAACCAAAAAATGAGTGTTCGTGCACTATAAGTTGTAAACCCATATAGCATCGGTCCCAAGAATATCAACTTGTTTGAAAATGATAATTTTTTAAATATTTGATATAAAAAGATTAAAAATAAAGAGATGCCGACGATCCCATAATAAAAAAGTATACCTAACCAGGTTGAATGAATTTCGTTCCCTTTCGGGTTATATAACCAGTGCGCACCTTGGCCAGCACCAAAAATTAAATATTGAGGATATTCAAGGAAGTTAAAAAGACCTCGTCCTTCTGCCTGGCTGTCTTTTTGATCCAGGCCTTCGACAAAACGCAGAACCACACTATCAAAAGCCCCTAAATGATATAAAAAGTAACTGAGGGTACTAAAAATGACTAATATGCCAAAAAATACAAATATTCTTTTATTCAGATCCCCTTTTTGACTAAATATAAATCCTAAAGTCAGCATTAAGAAGCCAATTGAAGCAGACCTTGACATGGTCAATAGAATTAAGAATAAAGCTAAAAAATAAACGATTATCTTTTTTAAATTACTTTCAGAAATATATAAAAAGATAGCACAGGTAGTTAAAACCCAAAATGCCATCTGATTGGGATCATTAAAAAGACCATTGTATCGTGGTTCAAAATTGTAACGACCTAATCCACTTGCCCAGATTGCAATTTCTATTACATAGGAAAATGGAATAAGAAACAGTATTTTTTCATAAAAAAAGTTAACTTGAGAGGAACTCAAATTCATTAATAATAAAAAAAACAACAAGTTAAAGATCCAGTAAATGGTAGAAACCATATAACTGGGATCTAGAACGATCAAATACCAAGCAAAATTTACACAAACTGTATATGCGACAAAGATTAAGGCTACACTTGAGTATTCGATGGTTATTTTTGAGCTACGGCTGAATAATAAAAATATAGCCGCCATAATAAAAAGGTGACTAAATTGTGGAACCCCACTAGACCAAAAATAAAACTGAGATAAGAAAAATGACAGCAAGATAAAGTATATAACCACTTTATCTTTTAAATTAATATCATCTAAAAAAATAATATTATTTTTTGAATTACTTTCATTTAAAATAATCATTATCCATTCCTTTTATTATTATCTAATGCCTAGAATCAGCAAAAGAAATGATTAATATTTTTATATTACTAACTAAATTATTTTATTAAACATAGTTAAAATATAATTATTTATATAAAATTTTTTAATTATTAAAAATCTTTTTTTATTAAGAGCCAATAAAAAAATCTAAAAAAATCATATGTTAAAATTTCTGTAGGATATTCTTTTAAAATTTTTATCATCTTTTCTAATGATTTCTTTTTAGATAATAGCCCTAATTCAAATGCATTAATCCACAAAGCTCTCTTTTTTGCCTTATTAAATAAAATATGATTCTGATATTCACTTAGAATCATCATTCTTGAATCGTGCATAAGAGTCGTTTGCTTATGCATATTATTGTCATGCAACCTATATTTTGCAAAAAGCACAGGAAGATAGCATAACTCCCCTGCTTGCGCTAAAAGCAGCCACATATACCAGTCTTCTATTTGTACTTCTGCATTGTAGCCACCTATTTTTTTTAAAGCTTGAGTACGAATAAGTTGTGTAGTAGCGGGCAAATCATGTTCTAACAATAAAATCTGGTCGAAGGTATAACTTTTTCTTTTTTTAACTCTATTTTTCACAAGATTAGAATCATTATCAATAATTGATACTCCTCCAAATACAGCTATACAGTTCTTATTCTGGCTTAGAAATTTGGTTTGTATTTTTATTTTATCTTTTAAGATTATATCATCAGAAGCAAGGGAGGAAAAATATTCCCCCTGTGCCCATTCTAATGCTTCATTTAGAGTTGCGCTTAAGCCCTTATTTGGACGATGTCTAAACTCAAATCGGGTAAACCGTTTTTCACATAATGGAATTAATTCTTGTATTTTTTCTACTGAAGCATCTGTAGATCCATCATCAATAATAATTAACTCAATATTCTGATAAGACTGGTCAATGACACTCTTGATGCTATCACGTATAAACCTTTCATGATTATAACTTGGTATAACTATAGAGACTAAGGGTTGTTCACTTATCATCATATTATTCCCTCTTTATTTTAATTGTTTAAATATAAATAAACTGATTACGATCCAATACAGCCCATAATTTATGAGATGGGCAATAGAAACACCTTCGAAACCAAATACTTGAGTACATATATAAGTTAAAGCAATGAGTGACACTGTAAATATAATCTCTGTACAAATATAGAGTTTAGTCATTGCTTTGCTGAGCATTAAATAAGCCAGTATCCAGCTTCCTATCTTCAAGGCATCTCCCATCATTTGCCAAAGAAATAAATCCTGCATAGGGGCAAAAGATGGACTAAATAATAATTTGATAATCCAATCACGTAGTATGAAAACACAAATTCCACCTACAACAGCAAGTGGAAAAATAAACTTATAGCCTAAATAGACCTCTTTCTTAATTTCATCAATTGCATTGAGTTCTGATAAGCGCGGCAAGTAATACACACCTAATGTAGTGGTTACAAGCAAAAGATATACTGTGCTTAGACGGATCATCGCCTCCCAATAGCCCGCATAAGCCAGGCTAAATTCTTGGGTTAAGTAAGCCCGAATTAACATTTGCGATAGCGGCACACAGATCGCACTGACTAATGCCATGAGAATAAATGAGGCAAATTTTTTGGTAATTCCTAGGTCTATTTTTCCTAATAGTGAAGAAAACTCAAACCAGTCTGCTCTATGACAGAGTATTAATGTCACTATAAATGCAATCGATTGATAAATGGATAATGCAATTAAAGCCCCATATAACTGCAGCTTGATTGCCAAAACCCCAGTGATCACAAGTGCAAATAAACTACCGGCAATATTTGCAAGCACCAGCTTTAAAATTTCTTTTTTCCCATTCAATATGGCTAAAAATAGCGTATTAAAATTGAAAAATATTAAAAAAATAGCAAACCATATAAAAATCGTTTGGTACTTAAGTGATTGAAATATATATAATGCCAGCTGCTTTTGAAAAATAAGTATGAGAATCGCAAAAACGAAACTAAATAGAAAAACAATACTTCCTGCTGTTTTCCAGACTGCTCGTTGTTTAGTCTCATCTTCATGATATTCAGCCGTATATTTAACTACAGCGGTATTAATGGCACTGCCAGCGAAAGTCGTCACCATTTGAATAAAATTCTGGAATTGGCCAATCGCTGCATATCCGGTAGGTCCTAGATATACAGCCAGAATTTTATTCAGTACAAACATGGTGATGGTCTTAATCAAAACGGCTACACCATTCAGTACACTGGTCCTAAATAGATTCATCTATGCCTGAAAACCATTACATAACTGAACAACCTGCTTTGCTTCATCCATAGATAAAGTTGGTCCAATCGGTAAGCTTAGGACCTCCGCATGAATCTGTTCTGAAACTGGAAAACTTAAGCCATTCCATTCCTGATAAGCCTGCTGCTGATGAGGTGGAATTGGATAATGAATGAGTGTCTGTACTCCGTTTTCTGCTAAATATTGTTGTAATTTTTCCCGATATTTTGTTCTGATCACAAATAAATGCCAGACATGTTGAGCATAAGTCTCGGTATCTATATTTTTGCATGGGAGCTCAATTGCGGGATTATGAATTTCTTTTAAATACAGATCTGCAATATGCCGACGATGCTGATTCTCCTGATCTAAAAATTTAAGTTTCACATTCAGGATTGCAGCCTGAATTTCATCAAGACGACTATTTACACCCGGTACCAGATTTTTATATTTTTCATGTGAACCATAATTACGTATAGCTTTAAGCATCTGCGCTAACTCAGCATCGTTGGTGGTAATTGCTCCTCCATCACCGAGTGCGCCTAAGTTTTTACCAGGATAAAAACTGAAACCTGCAGCATTGCCCCAATTTCCTGCTTTTTGACCATTTATTTCAGCACCATGACTTTGGGCTGAATCTTCTAAAACCAGCAAGTTATATTTTTTGGCAATGGTCATAATTTCTGGCATTGCAGCGAGCTGTCCATATAAATGCACAGGCAAAATTACCTTTGTTTTTGGAGTTATGGCTGTCTCAATTTTCTTGGTATCAATATTAAAAGTCGTTATATCCGGTTCAACCAGTACCGGTTTCAGATTATTCTGTGAAATTGCTAAGATACTTGCAATATAGGTATTTGACGGGACAATGACCTCATCTCCTTCATTGAGTTTTCCTAATTCTTTCCATGCGCGTAGCGTTAAAATAAGCGCATCCAAGCCATTAGCAACACCTATGGCATATCGTGTTCCACAATAATTTGCAAAATTATGCTCAAATTCTTCTAATTCTTTGCCACAGATATACCAACCAGAGTCAATTACCTGAGTGCAAGCTGCAATCAGTTGATCACGGTATTGAGTATTTATCGCTTTCAGATCAAGAAAAGGAATCATTTTTATCAATCTCATATAAAAATTTATATTTATTTTTTAATCTCATATTAATTAAAATTAATATACCTATAGTATTTAAATATAATCCTATTTATTTAGTTCGTAACCTTTAGATTTAAATCTTGGCTCCAATAAAAATTGTTTTACTTTCTTATTTAATGGTTTTTCAATAAACCTATACATTAAAAAGCTAGCGATTAGAGTGACAATAAATATAAAAAAGGAAAACAGCATTAAGTCCATATTCAATGAAAATATTTTTCTTATATAATTTAAAATTTGTATTTCCAAAACATGCAGCAAGTAAAAAGAAAAACTGATTTCCCCTGCTAACACCATGTATTTATTTGACAAAAACTGGGTAATTATACTTTTTTTCTGAATAACATGAGACAGTGCAAAAATTAAAATAATTGCTGCCATAGGCAACCAATAGTAAATTGAATACCTGTAACTTATATCTATTTTATTATGAAATACAAAGAATAAAATAAAAAGTAAAATAGCTCCTAATTCAAATATAACTACAGGTTGCTTAATTTTGGAATAGCCCACTTTTAATTTTTCAAAAATATCAAACAGGATAATACCCAACAAAAAGTCAGAAAAACGCACATATGGTGAAATATATAACCAATAGTGATCCTGATTTTTATCAAGCTGAATATTTAGAATCAAAATACCTATAAGATAGAATATAAAAATATAACTTCTGATTTTTTCAGAAATCAAAAATGCAAATGGAAACAGCAGGTAGAAGAACATTTCATCCGAGATGCTCCAGGAAGGAGAATTCAATGAGAAATGGATCTCTTCTGAAGTAAAAAAGCTTTGTATCAGAAAAACATGCTGTATTAAATATTCCCAACCCTTGCCAGACTGAGCAAAAGTTAATAAAAATACCAGTGCTGTTGTGGCAATATGTACGGGATATATTCTGGCTAAACGAGAAATATAAAATTCTCTTTTTGAAATATTTCCGATTAAAAACTTTTCTTTATAATTGTAGGCTAAGATAAATCCACTCAAAATGAAGAAAAAGCTGACCCCTAAAAAGCCTTCGTCAAAAATACTATTAAAAATATTGGCATAATTGGTTTCTTTTAGAAAAGCCAAATGACTCAGAAAAACAAAAAGTGCGAAAAACATACGCAATGATGTAAGCGGCTTAATCACGTCATATATCTCCTTAATATTTATTATTATTTTTACAATTCTATCTTCTGAAGCTTCTTCTTTTGCAAGGCCTTCATTCTAATGAATTAATTTTATTATTTAGTGATCTGCTCAATCAAAGTCTGATCTACTTCTTTTAGGAACTGGTCGTAATTACGAATGTAATCACTTTCATCATAGTAATCACTTGCCAGTACCAATAGGATGCAATCTTCTGAAAAATCATGCATCTCATGCCAAACCATAGGTGGGATCAATAATCCCTTATTAGATTGAGCAATTAAAACTTCCTGTTTTTCTCTGCCATTATCCATCAGCATTTTACAGCTACCTTGAATTCCAAAAGCAATCTGTCGAAGTTGCTTGTGTGCATGGAATCCGCGTGGAACATCAGGTTGAGCACCAGCAATATAATAAAGTCGCTGTATACTGAAGGGTATATTCCGATTGGCTTCTGCGACGACCAGACTGCCGCGGTGATCTCCCAGGTTAGGTAATTCAATCCACTTAATTAAGTTCATGCTCATTACCCCACCAAAGAAATCAGATATTGACCGTAGCCATTCTTATGCATGGTATGACCAATCGCTAAAACTTGCTCTTTACTCAACCAGCCATTGTTCAAGGCGATTTCTTCTAGACAAGCAACTTTATAACCTTGACGTCTTTCGAGGGTTTCAACAAATTGAGCCGCTTCAAGCAAACTACCCTGGGTACCTGTATCTAACCAGGCAAATCCACGTCCCAGAAGTTCAACATTTAGGTCACCACGTTCCAGATAAGCCTGGTTAATTGAGGTAATTTCCAGCTCACCCCGTTCTGAGGGTTTGACCTGTTTGGCAATCTGGATGACATCATTGTCATAAAAATATAAACCTGTCACCGCAAAGTTAGATTTTGGATTTTGGGGCTTTTCTTCGATTGAGATTACCCGTTGCTGTTCATCGAACTCTACGACACCAAAGCGTTCAGGATCTTTCACCTGATAGCCAAATACTGTTGCACCTTTTTGTCGTGCTGCGGCCTGACGTAACATCGGTGTAAAACCTTGGCCATAAAAAATATTATCGCCTAGTACCAGACATACATTGCTTTGACCGATAAATTTTTCACCCAGGATAAAGGCTTGTGCCAGACCATCAGGACGAGGCTGGATCGCATAACTCAGCTCCATGCCAAATTGCGAACCATCCCCTAATAAGCGCTTAAACCCCTCAATATCTTCTGGTGTACTAATCACTAGGACTTCACGAATACCAGCCAACATTAATACAGATAAGGGGTAATAAACCATTGGTTTATCATAAATCGGAAGTAACTGTTTTGAGATTCCTTTGGTAATAGGATGCAAACGTGTACCTGAGCCACCTGCCAAGATAATCCCTTTTGTTGTTCTTAACATTATACTGCCTCCCCTAAACGTTCACGCTGATAAGAACCATCCTGAACACGCTGACACCATTCCAGATTATTCAGATACCATTGCACCGTTTTCCGGATACCTGTTTCAAAGGACTCTTGTGGCTTCCAGCCTAGTTCGCGCTCGATTTTTGAAGCATCAATCGCATAACGCAAATCATGCCCTGGCCGATCGTTAACAAAAGTGATGAGACTTTCATAAATTTTTCCCTCCGGACAGGGTTTGAGCTCATCCAGAATTTTACAAATGGTTTTAACTACTTCAATATTCTGTTTTTCATTATGCCCCCCGATATTGTAGTTTTCCCCCACGATGCCTTCGGTGGCAACCTGATATAAAGCGCGCGCATGATCTTCTACGAAAAGCCAGTCCCGGATCTGTTGACCATTGCCATAAACTGGCAATGGCTTACCATCCAGGGCATTTAAGATCATTAAAGGAATCAATTTTTCAGGAAAGTGATAAGGACCATAATTATTTGAACAGTTCGTGATTACGACTGGCAAACCGTAGGTTCTATGCCAGGCCCGAACCAAATGATCCGAACTGGCTTTACTCGCTGAATAAGGTGAGCTTGGTAAATAAGGCGTAGTTTCAGTAAATAAGTCTGTTGTACCTTCTAAGTCTCCATATACTTCATCCGTTGAAATATGATGGAACTTGAATTTAGACTTTTTAATCGTAGATAGATTTTGCCAATACTTTCGGGCTACTTCTAATAAGGTGTAAGTTCCCACAATGTTTGTATTAATAAATTCTGCCGGACCATCAATCGAACGGTCCACATGAGACTCTGCAGCCAGATGCATAACGATATCTGGCTGAAACTCTAAAAATAATCGGGTTAAAGATACATGGTCGCAAATATCAGTTTGCGCAAATTGATAACGGGGATGATCCGATACAGAAATAAGTGACTCCAGATTACCTGCATAAGTTAACTTATCAACATTTAATACATGATGTTCAGTCTCGTTAATGAGATGCCGAATGACGGCAGATCCAATAAAACCGGCCCCACCGGTTACCAATATATTCATCACCATTTTGATTATCCTTTAATATTTTTTATTTTACTTTTCACAAATTATTTTTAATGTATTGGTGCCGTCTAGGCACGTCTGTTTTTATTGATTTGTCTATAAGATATATTAATTTTATTACACAAACTACCCATAGAACAGCTAATCATCAAATGTAGTTACATTTTGCAAATCCGGATAATGTTTTTTAAACTTAGTCCATCTTATATAGGCTCCAAGTTTTTTAGATAATTTTCCACTAATATTAATTTAACAATCATCAAAACTAATTAAATATTATTTTAATTAACAACACATTATTTTGATTACTATAAAGATAAAGCATTTTAAATTCTATTAAAATATAATTGAATATTAAGAAAAATCAATGATCTAAAAAACCTCTAGATTAGATAAAAATTATATGAAAATACTTTTCTATTTTAATTTTAGGGCTTAATTCCTTCTATCAGTGAAGAACAGGACTTATTTAAAAAATAACAATTGGAAACAATTAATATTCTAATGCTAACTTAAGCAATTCACTATATCTCTACAGCTTATTTAATCACGGTTTCACGTCCATTTTCGTCAATCTTACAGTTAAATTTCAGCTCAAACTTGTTAAATTGACTTAAGAATAGCTATAGACAAGGTATGTGATCTATTATATTTTTTAGACGTTAATCACATAAACCGAATTCAAAAAAATTAATAATTATTAATAAATACCAATTCTGAACATATAAAAATAAAGGGGTTTCAAGTGAACTATAGACACCTTTTAGGTACTTTTACCTTAAGCCTATCTCTGGTTGGATGTGCAGCAACATCCGGCTTTCAAACGTATGATTTACCGACAGAAGGAATCTATCAAACTGAACTGGGAACTCCAGTCAATCTGGTGAAACTGACTCAGGATACATTACCTGTAGTACAGTCTGCGCAAACGCATAATCTCAGTCATTATGCTCCTCTATTTCAGACTGAGGTGCAGGATTACCGCTTGAATCCAGGAGATATTTTATCTTTCCAGCTATGGGCTTATCCCGAAATTAGTGCCGTTCCTACAGCAAGTGACAATAACAATGGTTATCAGATTGACCGGAATGGTTATATCCAGTTTCCATTCATCAATCGTTATAAAGCAGCCGGAAAAACCCTTCCACAAGTGAATCAGGAAGTACGACGTCTGTTAATTCCTTATTTGAATAATCCAGATGTGGTCGTGAGAGTAATTTCCTATCAGGGACAGCGTTATTCAGTAGTGGGGAATGTAAAATCAGCTGGACAATTTTATCTGACTGATCAGCCGGTAAGTGTGTATACGGCGCTGGGCCTAGCCGGTGGGATTAATGAACAAGGTGATTCCACTTCAATCCAGCTCGTACGCCAAGGTGTGACCTATGATCTGAACACAATTGCTTTGGAAAAAGCGGGTTATTCCTTACACAAGCTACTGATTCAACCCAATGACACCCTGTATATCAGTCCTCGGGAAAACCAGAAAATCTATGTCATGGGTGAAGCCGGCACCAATAAACCATTACCCATTCGTGATCAGGGCATGACGCTCGCTGATGTACTGGGTGAAAGCGAAGGTATTAATCCATATTCTGCCAATCCGAGTCGAATTTATGTCTTGCGTGGCAATTCTGACAACAAGATGACTGAAATCTATCACTTAAGTCTAAAAAATCTGGGAGATTTTGGTCTGGCTAAACAGTTCAAGATGAATAGTAACGATATTGTCTATGTTGATGCTACTGGTCTGACCCGTTGGGAACGCGTAGTGAGCCAGATTCTTCCATTTTCATATGTCGCTGGTTCAGCTATACGATAGGTGAAAGTATGAAAATTAAAAATCTTTTAGCAATCTGTTTTGGACATGTTAATCATCAATTAGTGAATAAACATTTATTTATAAGATCTATCCGTACTTTCAGATTAAATCTATAAGGCTGGATCAACTAAATAATGACTGTTAGTACTAATAAAAACACTATTTTTAATTCCTCCATGGACTTCACCTGTAACTCCATGGTGCCCGAAAACCAGATATGAAACAGATTAGATGAAAGACAACATTATTCTGATCAGAATCAGAATGTCTGGTCTTTAGCGGACTCGACATACCCAGAGAGGATAAAAAACAGAATATTGAGAATCCTTTCTCGCAGGGCAGCAAGTCATTGATGCAGTCTTTTTTGAGTTAATTCAAAATGGCATCAGCGACTGGAAAAATCACTTTTAAACTTTTAGATAGTAAAATTATGAACAAAAATAACAATACCGATAATATGATTGACCTAAAAGGGGTGTTCTTTTCCCTGCTCGCGCAATGGAAGCTCATCCTGCTATGTGGTTTGCTCAGCCTGATTGTAGTGCTGCTTTACATACGTACCGCAGCAATTAACTATAAGGTTGATGCAATCGTCCAGGTCGAAGAAAGTAGAGGCTCATCAGCTGCTTTACTTGGTAGCCTATCCAGCATTGTGAGTCAGATGTCTTCATCCAATGCCGAGATTGAGGTTTTAAAATCACGTACGATTCTCGAATCCGTAATTGACCGTTTAAATCTGGATCTGCATATTGCCAGCACTGAAGACTCTTTTATTAACCGTTTGATTCAAGGCAGAACTTCTCAAACTGAATATCAGACCGAAACCGTACGCTTTAAGGATGGTCAAAAAAGTTTTGATATCCGTCAGTTTGACGTCCCTGTATCCTATCTGGATAAAAATCTGCTGCTGAAATTTCAACAACAGAGCTTTAGCCTGATCAATCCACTGACCGAAGAAATCGTCTTTCAAGGCGCACTAAACCAGCCGGTTGAGGCTAAAGCTGCACAGGGCGACTGGAAAATTGCCATCTTTACTCAAGATAATCTTGATAACAGTTATCAGGTGAAAAAGCTCTCATTGCCTGCAGCGATCGATTCTATTCTTGCCAATTATACGATTACAGAAAAAGGTGATCTGAGCGGCGTTTTGCAACTTCGCTATCAGGGTCAAGATAAACAGCACATCACTAAAGTCCTGAATACGATTTTAGCAGTTTACAGCCAGCATAATATTACACGCCGTTCGACAGACACTGCACGAACACTGGCTTTCCTGGATGAACAATTGCCGGATTTAAGAAAACAGCTTGATGATGCAGAGTTTGCCTTCAATCGCTTCCGCCAAAAATATAATACTGTTGATATCACCAGAGAATCGGAATTATATTTAAATCAGAGCGTGAATTTAGAATCACAAAGAGCCCTACTTGAACAGCGACAGGCGGAAATAGGTGCCAAGTATGCAGCTGCCCATCCAGCCATGCGTGAAATTACCGCCCAACTTCGCGTAGTGAATGGCAAGATTCGTGAATTGAATTCAACACTTAAAAATATTCCAGAGATTCAACGCCAATATTTACAACTGTCTCGTGACGTTGAAGTGAAACAGCAACTGTACACCAATCTGGTAAATTCTTATCAGCAACTGCGTGTTGCTAAAGCAGGTGAAAGCGGTAATGTTCATATTATTGATACCGCACTTGAACCAGTTGACCAGATTCAACAGAAACAGCCTCTGATTTTATTTTTAACCTTCTGTTTTGGTATTTTTCTGGGCATCTTGGTGGCGTTGTTCCGTAATATGCTACGTTCTGGTGTGAAAGATAGCAGTCAGATCGAATACCAGCTGGATCTTCCAGTCTATGCCAATATCGCGCACTCTACTGTTCAGAAGCCCGGCCTGAAATTACTGAAAAAGAAAAAAATGCCTTTCTTATTGGCACTGAAACACAGTGATGATATGGCAGTTGAAAGCTTAAGAAGCATTCGTACAGCAAGCCATTTTGCCCTGACCCAGGCCAAAAACAATATTATGATGATTTCAGGGCCAGCACCAAAAGTTGGAAAATCTTTTGTTGCCAGCAATCTGGCCGTCATCATGGCCGAGAAAAATAAGCGTGTACTGATCATTGATGCAGATTTACGCCGTGGTCATATACACAAATATTTTAATCTGGATAACCAGTATGGATTAACTGAATATCTCAATGAACACGTGTCTTTGGATAAAGTGGTACAAACCACCAATGTGCCAAACTTAAATGTCATTAGCTGTGGTGAAAATGCAACTAATCCAGCTGAGCTTCTGAATTCAGAACGCTTCCAGGAGTTGTTGCAAAAACTGATTCCACACTATGACCATATTATTATTGATACTCCACCGGTACTGGCTGTTACGGATGCGATCATTGTTTCCCGATACGTCGGACTTAATCTGGTTGTAGCACGCTATGCAAAAACCCAGATGAAGGAACTGGCACTTACAGTAAACCGCTTTAAACAGGCTGGCAGTACTGTCAATGGTCTGATCCTGAACGATATCCAGCGTTCAGCCGGTGGCAGCTATAGCTATGATTATACATATAGTTATAAACCGAAAGCCAAAACCAGCTAATCTGATAGCTCCCAAAAAAAACCAGCAATCATTGCTGGTTTTTTCTTTTTTGTACCGTACCAAATGCAGGGATTCACTTGCTAAAAAACCACCCGTTCTACAAGATTTCTTAAAATTTTCTGCTAAGATGGACTGAACCTCAACGATAACATTAGATTGGACAAATACATGAGTAAGGCCTTACCGATTGCCGTCGCTGTTCTTTTAGGCGGTGCCGCGCTAGTACCTGTTTACTATGCAACTCAAAACCCTGCTACTCAAACTACAAAAGCATCTAAAGATGCCTCTGCTGTCTCTAAAATCAGCTATGCACTCGGTTATGAAGTGGCGCATCAGACTCCTCCTGAGCTGGACATTAACAGTTTTGTGACCGGTGTACGTGAAGGACATGCGCGTTCTGCACCTGCCTACACTGAAGAAGAATTACAGGCAGCTTATGAGCAGTTCCAGAAAGAAATGCAGCAAAAGCAGCTTGATAGCGCAAAACAGGCTCAAGCTTCAAGTGATACTTTCCTGACCGAAAATGCGAAAAAATCCGGTATTAAAACAACTGCTTCCGGTTTACAGTACCAAGTCACGAAAGAAGGTACAGGTAAACAGCCAAAAGCCTCTTCAATTGTGAAAGTACATTACACCGGTAAGCTGGTAGATGGCACTGTATTTGACAGTTCAGTAGAACGCGGTGAACCGATCGAGTTTCCTTTAAATCAGGTCATTCCAGGCTGGACTGAAGGTCTGCAGCTGATGAAAGAAGGCGGTAAAGCAACTCTATATATTCCGTCAAATCTGGGTTATGGTGAACAGGGCGTTCCTGGTACGATTCCTCCGCATAGCACTTTGATTTTTGATGTGGAATTAATCGAAGTAAAATAATACAAATAGGGAGAGCGACCAGCTCTCCTTTATTTTTGAGAATTGATAATGAAAATACAAATCAGTTTAATGGTTTTGCTGCTCAGTTCAGGCAGCCTTTTTGCTAAAGAGATCAATAATACAAGTAGTGAAGCTGAGAAGATTGGTTACAGCTTTGGTTATCTGATGGGTCGCAGTAATGCAGACACTTTAAAGGATCTTGATTTAGATGCATTTAGCCAGGGCTTAAAGACAGCCGCTGCTGGACAAAAATCCAGTTTAAGCGATGAAGAAATGACCCAAGTGCTGACTCAGTATAAACGTCAAAGTGATGCCAAAGAACTGATTGTGCTGAAACAGAAAGCTGAAGAAAATGCCAAAGCTGGCAAAGCATTCTTGCAGGAAAATGCGAAAAAGCCAGGCGTTAAAACTACCAAATCTGGTCTGCAATACCTGGTACTGAAAGAAGGTAAAGGGAAATCACCAAGTGCTAATAGTAATGTCCGTGTGCATTATGAAGGTCGCCTGATTGATGGTACCGTTTTTGACAGTTCGATTGCCCGCCAGCAGCCAGTCGATTTCCGTACCACCCAAGTGATTACTGGCTGGACAGAAGGCTTACAGCTCATGAAAGTCGGTGCTAAATACCGCTTCTTTATCCCCGCTGATCTGGCCTATGGACAGATTGGTTCGGGAGATATCATTGAACCAAATAGTACCCTGATTTTTGATATCGAATTACTGGAAATTATTAAATAAAAATTCCTTTAATTGTAAAAGTTAAAAAGAGAGGCAAATTATTTGCCTCTCTTTTTTTGTACTGATGAGAAACGAATTAGTTGGAGCTTTTCATGTATATTCATAGCAGTTTTGCTATTTTATAGTTTAATCAAAATATTCAACAACAATAGAGGACTTCAGCATGGCAGCAATCAAGACCCGCGAAATTCAATATACTGCGCAGGATGGCAGCACTTTGATTGGTTATTTTGCCGCACCGGAAACTGATGCACCTGTAGCCGGTGTTATCGTGGCACCCGAATGGTGGGGCCGCAATGACTATACTGAACAGCGTGCCCGTGAACTGGCGGAACATGGGTATGCCGCGCTGGCAATTGATATGTATGGTGATAAGAAAGTAACCACCAGCTCTGATCAGGCCTATCAATGGATGATGCAGACTTTCGAAGATCCGGACACTATCGTGAACCGTGCGAAAGCTGCTTTAGATACTTTGGCGGCACAGGATGAAGTCAATCCGGAAAAACTGGCGGCAATTGGTTTCTGTTACGGCGGTAAAGTGGCTCTGGATCTGGCTCGCTCAAATGCGCCTTTAAAAGCTGTGGCTACTTTCCATGCCAACCTGTCTCCTAAAGCACCTGCACAAGAAGGCCAGGTACAGGCAGAAATTCTGGTTCTACATGGTGAAAAGGACAGTATGGTGAGCCTGGATGATGTCGCCAGCTTTAAAGAAGAAATGCAGGCGGCTAAGGTCGAGCATAATATAATTGTATTTGAAAATGCCAAGCATGGATTTAGCAACCCGCTTGCGGATGAGCGCGCCAAGGCCAATGGTGTCGATCTGGGCTACAATGCTGAAGCAGAGAAACAAAGCTTGGCTGCCATGTATGAATTACTGGCACGACGACTCGCTTGATAACAGATAAATTGATCCGGCTCATGATCGAGCTGGGTCATACATGAAAAAAATAAATTCAATGAAAGGAGCCAATATCATGACTGAAAATAACTGCCCGTACTGTAATTTTGACGAATACGATATTCTGGCTAAAAATGATTTTGCTGTCGTGTTACCTGAACCCAACTCCCTGTCCAAAGGACATTATGTAGTTACTCCATTACGTCATGTGGCGTCATTTTTTGAAATCACAGATAAAGAACGTAAGAGCATGATGTCCTTACTTGAACAGGCTCGTAATGAATTGCAATTACGCTATCAGCCTTCCGGTTTTCATGTCGGGTTTAATGATGGCGAAGTATTTCAGGAAAAATCAGAACATTTACACATTCATATTATCCCACGTTATGAAGGCAAGGTATTAAAGCTGGATGCACGCTGGGGCATTGAAGAATAAGAATTTAAATTTTTTTCCCGAGTGAATGCTTTTCGAAGTGTTCACTTGTCCCTTCCATTTATTCATTTTTACTCTTTTTCAGTCTTGCTGTTTTAGCAGACTTTTCATCTTTTAGCTGGGTCTCTTCAGTTATACTAGGCCTCGTTTTCCAGTTTGTTCTATCTTCATGTTTGTATTTTCAGATGCCCTTTTAGAATGGTTTGATGTGCATGGCCGTCATGATTTGCCGTGGCAAGTGGCTGATGATCCCTATAAGGTCTGGGTCTCTGAAATCATGCTACAGCAGACTCAGGTCAAAACCGTGCTGCAATATTTTGAGCGGTTTATTCAACGTTTTCCGACAGTACAGGACTTAGGTACAGCTTCTTGGGATGAAGTCGCACCCTATTGGGCTGGGCTGGGCTATTATGCTCGTGCCCGCAATTTGCATAAGGCAGCCGGTATTGTAGCAAGGCAGGGGCATTTCCCGACGAGCCTAGAAGAATGGATCGCCCTGCCCGGCATTGGCCGCTCAACCGCGGGAGCCTTAATGTCTTTGGGTTTACGTCAGTACGGCGTGATCATGGATGGTAATGTCAAACGGGTGCTGGCACGATTTTTTGCGATCGAAGATGATCTGTCTAAACCGGTTCATGAACGTGCCTTGTGGGAGCTTGCTGAACAGCTTTGCCCAGTTGAACGGAATCATGACTATACCCAGGCGATTATGGATCTCGGTGCGACCGTCTGTACTCCGAAAAAGCCTTTATGCCTGTATTGTCCAATGCAGCAACATTGCAAGGCACATCAACAGGGTCTGGAAAATGAATTGCCCTTTAAAAAAGCCAAAAAGCCGGTACCGGTCAAAGCAGCTCAAGTGCTGTTGATCCAGTCAGGTGATGAATGGCTATGGCAGCAACGTCCTAATAGTGGTCTTTGGGGCGGGCTTTGGTGTCTGCCAATTATTGAAGACACTCATACATTTGAACAACTGTGCCAGCAACTGGGTCTGAAAAATCTCGTACAAAAGATCCAGATCAGCCACAGTTTCACCCATTTTACCTGGCAGCTTGAAGCCATGGTTTTTGCAGTCGATGCAGATCAGCAGGAACATCTGGCGATTGAGTTACAAGGCTTCTGGATGAACCCGGAAACTGCAGTCAATGCAGGTATTCCAACCGCCATGAAAAAATTGATTTCTACCGTAAATTTATGACATAGTCTGGGACAAGAAGAATCATATTGGCCTCATTTAAGGATAAATATTTTGCGCCATTCTCTTGCGTTTGTCGGGCTTTCTTTGGTGATGTTATTTCTGGTGGCGTGTAGTAGCGCACCGAAACATCCTTCTGCGGTTCAGCTTAATCCGGCACTGGTCAAAAAACTGAATCATATGCGTATGCCCTCTTCTCTGCCGATTCCGGTAGATCGGGTCCAGGCTCGTGAATTGAAAGATACTTGGGGAGCTTCGCGTAGTAGTGGCCGTTTGCATGAGGGCATTGATATTCTGGCTCCACGTGGAACCAAGGTTCGCAGTGCGACGCCTGGTCTGATCGCGGATTTACGGAATAACAATTTGGGTGGTAAAGTAGTCTGGATTCTGGGTCCAGGTGGTGCCTGGCATTATTATGCACATCTGGATGGTCATAAGCGTGGCCTGAAAGTTGGTGACTATGTCAAAAAGGGCGATGTCATTGGTTATGTCGGTAATACTGGCAATGCCCGGCATACTGCGCCACATCTGCATTATGGTCTCTATTTAAATGGTAAGGGCCGTGGTGTTGTTAACCCTTATCCATATTTACGTTAATTTTAGGAAGTTTACATGTCAGAAGCGTTGATCAACCGTCTGGTCGAATTTGCTGAATCAGGTAATCAACAGAAAATCGTGCTCAATGGCCAGACCTATCAGGGCTGGATCATGGAAATTACCGAAGAGGCGCTTCTGATCAGTACTGGTTATGCCGATAAAAGTGGTAAGGATATGTGGATCCAGTTCAGTGATCTGCAGCAGGCAGAACTCTCCTACTGGGACAATCAGCAAGATCAGTGGACGACATTTAAATTATAAGATAATCAAAAAAGGAGCATCCCTTGACGATCCAACGCTGTGGCTGGTGCTCTGATGATTCTCTGTATACTGCTTACCATGATCAGGAATGGGGACAGGCGCTGCATGATGAAAAACGCCTATTTGAAATGCTGTGTCTGGAAGGCCAACAGGCCGGTTTAGCCTGGATTACCGTACTCAGAAAACGTGAATCTTATCGCAAACATTTCTTTCAATATTCGATTGAAACGATTGCTTCTTTTACAGATGAGCAACTCACCGCAAAACTGCAAGATGCTAGTCTAATTCGGCATATCGGTAAACTAACTGCGATTCGTGATAATGCCCGGACCTGGCAACAGCTTAAATCTCAAGAAATTGATGTGGTCACATGGTTGTGGTCCTTTGCCCATCAGCCCCGGTTAAATAATGATGTTGCAGATTATCGTCAGGCTCCAGCACAAACCATTGAAAGCCAGAACATGTCCAAAGCCTTAAAAAAAGCAGGCTTTAAGTTTGTCGGTCCTACGATCTGTTATGCCTTTATGCAGGCAGTTGGCATGGTCGATGACCATGAAAATCACTGTCACTTTAAAACAATATCCTCCCATTCAAATAAGAGCTGAATCTATGTCCACTAATACTATTCAAGCCTATGCCGCAATGTCTGCCGGTGCTGCTCTGGAACCTTATCAATTTGATGCAGGTGAACTTCAGCCGCATCAGGTCGAAGTGAAAGTTGAATACTGCGGCCTATGCCATTCTGATATTTCAGTACTCAATAATGATTGGGGATCTTCAGTATATCCTGTGGTGGCCGGACATGAAGTCATTGGAACCATTACACAACTGGGTTCTGAAGCCAAAGGTCTAAAAGTAGGTCAACGTGTCGGTATTGGCTGGACTGCGGAAAGCTGCCAACATTGCGATCCTTGTATTTCAGGCCAGCAAGTGCTGTGTACCGGTGGTCAGGTTGCAACCATCGTCGGTCATGCAGGCGGTTTTGCAGATAAAGTCCGTGCTGGCTGGCAATGGGTAATTCCCTTACCTGAGGATCTCGACCCGGAAAGTGCCGGCCCCCTGCTCTGTGGCGGGATTACCGTATTTGATCCGATTCTGAATCACCAGATTCAGGCCATTCATCACGTCGGTGTGATTGGTATTGGTGGTTTGGGACACATGGCGATCAAGCTGCTGAAAGCTTGGGGTTGTGAAATTACCGCCTTTACTTCAAATCTGGATAAAACCGATGAGCTGAAAGCCATGGGTGCAGACCATGTAGTGAATAGTCGTGACCCAGCAGCGATTAAAACGCTCCGTGGTAAATTTGATCTATTAATGAGTACTGTAAATGTCACATTGGACTGGCAGGCTTATCTATCAACACTGGCACCAAATGGCACTGTACATATGCTGGGCTTACCACTGGAACCCATGCAAATTTCTGCAGGTTCACTGATTGGTGGTGCTAAATCAGTGACTGGCTCGCCGACAGGTTCACCAGCAGCTTTACGTCAATTATTAAAATTTGCGGCACGTAAAAATATTGCACCACAAATTGAGCTATTCCCCATGTCGGAAATTAATGCTGCGATTGAACGTCTGCACTCAGGCAAAGCCCGTTACCGGATCGTACTGAAAGCCGATTTCTAATTTGTACTAATTATCAGTAAATCTAGATCTGCCCTAGCCTCATGTTAGGGCAGATTTTTTTATGGCTGTATTTGCAAATAATTGGTTTATAAATATTTAGCCAGCTTCTGAGCCAGAAATTCAATAAATAGATGTACCCGTTTAGGCAAATGCTCCTGACGGTAATAGACCGCATGAATTTTTTGATAATCTAGCTCAATCTGCTCTTCAAATAGCGCCTCTAAACGACCCGCCTGCAAATCGTCCTCGACCAGAAAGCGTGACAGACAAGTAATACCCACCCCATATAAAGCCAATTGACGAACCGTTTCCCCATTGGGTGCTCTAATCTTTGGCTTTACAATGATAGGTTCGCCATCCAGCCGAATCGGCCAGGTGTTCAAATGCGTAGGCTGACTAAATCCCAGCAAAGTGTGCTCCGATAAATCTGCCACTGATTGCGGTCTGCCCTTTTGCTGTAAATATTCAGGGCTGGCCACAATATACAAACGGCTGCGGCATAATAATCTGGCATGCAGGCTGGAATCATGCAGTTCTCCAAAGCGGATCGCGACATCGGTTTTATGTTCCAGCAGATCAATCACCTGATCATGATTATTTAGTTCAATTTCGATGTGGGGATAACGCTGCATAAATTCCTGAATTAGCGGCACGATTACATGCAGTACAAAAGGTGTCGCTGAATCGACCCGAATCAATCCTGAAGTATCACTATCTGATTTCAGTAAGGCATCTTCAGCTTCTGCCAGATCATTGAGAATTTTGCGCGCCTTTTCTAGAAATAGCTGGCCTTCTTGAGTCAGTTTCAGCTTACGTGTGGTTCTTTCTAAAAGAGTAACATTTAACTTATTTTCCAGACGTTGCAATGCCCGACTGACACCCGAAGTGGTTTGTCCCAAACGCTCTGCCGCCATGACAATAGAACCACTATCCACAATAGTGACAAAAGCCTGTAATTCTTCAATCGTCGATTTCATTTGTCACTCTTTTATTGATTTTCGGTCAATAATATTTTGCAAATTCAGCTATTTTTTCGCAACAATAAAAAGCACAAAATACTCAACATCGAAAATACTTAAAGATTAAAGCTATGAATATTGTTCCTCAATTTGGTGTCGGTACCTTTCGCCTGTCTGGACAGACCGTCATTGATTCAGTCAAAACAGCCCTGGAAGTCGGTTATCGCGCCGTAGATACGGCACAGATTTATGCCAATGAAGCGGAAGTGGGTCAGGCTATTGCAGAAAGCCAAGTTAATCGTAACGAGCTATTCATTACCACCAAAATCTGGACAGATCATTACGCACCAGACAAATTAATTCCAAGCCTCAAAGAAAGCCTGCATAAACTACGTACCGATGCAGTCAATCTAACGCTCATTCACTGGCCTGCACCTCGTTTAGGCGTTCAAATTCCTGAGCTGATGCAGACTTTATTAGAAGCCAAACAGCAAGGTCTGACTGAGCATATCGGTGTGTCCAATTTCAATATTGAGCTGACCCAACAAGCCATTGATACGATTGGTCTAGAGCATATCGTAACCAACCAGATTGAACTCAGTCCTTATCTGCAAAATCAGCGTCTGGTCAGTTTCCTACAATCTCAGAAGATTGATGTCACTTCTTATATGACACTGGCTTATGGCAAAGTGCTGAATGATCCCATCCTGCAAGGAATTGCTGCCCAGCATCAGGCTTCGACAGCACAAATTGCATTGGCTTGGGCCTTACAAAAAGGCTTTGCGGTGATTCCTTCTTCAACCAAACGTGAACATCTGCTTGCCAATCTGGCAGCGCAGGAGATACAGCTGACCCAGGAAGAAATGGCCTTGATCAGCACCCTGGAGCGCAATGGCCGCGAAGTTGATCCGGAACAACTGGCACCCCTCTGGGACTAAGTAGAAACCATGAAAGTTAATTTTCCTTTGCTTGCACTGGCGGTTGGCGCCTTTGCAATTGGTACCACTGAATTTTCTCCAATGGGTTTTCTGCCAGAAATCGCCCGTGATCTGGAGATTTCGATTCCTCGTGCCGGGATGCTAATCAGTGCCTATGCTTTAGGTGTGATGTTGGGTGCACCGCTAATGACCCTCTGGTTAAGCCGTTATTCCAAACGTAAGTCTCTCATTTTACTGATGGCGATTTTTACGATTGGTAATATTCTGGCGACATTAGCGCCTAATTATCTGGGGCTGATGGGGGCACGGATCATCACCAGCTTGAACCATGGTGCTTTCTTTGGGATTGGTTCAGTTGTCGCTGCCAGTGTCGTTCCGAAAGATAAACAGGCCAGTGCCGTAGCCATGATGTTTATGGGCCTGACCATTGCCAATATTGGCGGGGTGCCACTAGCAACCTGGATAGGACAACATATCGGCTGGCGTATGGCTTTTCTGGGTATTTCCCTGCTTGGTGTGCTGACCATGTTCTCCCTATGGAAAGCCTTATCAGAAGGCCAAAGCAGTCAGAAACCGGATGTAAGGCAGGAGCTGCAAGTCCTGACCCGCCTGCCTGTTGTTTTAGCTTTATTGACTACCGTGATGAGTGCGGGGGCCATGTTTGCCCTATACACTTATATTGCCCCGAGTCTGCAAAGTTTTACTCAGGCTTCCCCTGCATTGATTACTTTGATGCTGGTGTTGATCGGGGTAGGTTTCTCGATTGGTAATCATCTAGGTGGCAAGTTTGCAGATTTATCCTTAAATAAAACCCTGATCGGCTTTTTAATCTTGCTTATGCTGATGATGCTGCTTTTCCCGATTCTGGCAAGCACAGCTCTTGGCGCAGGTCTGGCATTAATCATCTGGGGTGCTGCTGCCTTTGCTGTAGTTCCGCCTTTACAGATGCGAGTCATGTCCGTGGCTTATGATGCGCCTGGACTGGCCTCTTCAGTAAATATTGGTGCTTTCAATCTTGGGAATGCTTTGGGTGCAATTGCAGGTGCCAGTGTGCTGAATTTGGGACTTAGCTATAGTGCGGTTTCATTTGCCGGTGCTAGTCTGAGTGCTGTTGCTTTGCTTCTGGTTTTAATTCAAATGAAACTGGCTCCACAGCAAGATATGACTGCGCAGCAATACTCTTAAAATTTCCTTCATAAAAAAAGTCCGCCTGATGCGGACTTTTTTATATTAGCTATTTAGCGTAAAGCTTCAGGTAAAACAGGCGTTGTCACAGGTTTAGCCAGTTCGGTTTTCATCTTTTGCAGCATCTGATAAGGCTGCTGTTGCACAAACATATTCACAAAGGTTAAAGGAATCGAACCTTCAGGATTGGCATAGCCATAAGTCGATACCTTAACCTTGTTATTCGCCAGTTTCTGGAAGGTCCAGTCTCCCTGATAATCAGTCAAACGTACATAATTCGGATTTAGGGCATACCCAGTCTGAATTGCTTTATTCTTGATGATGATCTGACCATTGGCATCCTTGATCATTTTGCCTTGCACGATCAGATCACGATCTTTTAAAGGAAATGGAAAATCCAGCACCATATACAAGGTGAAATCGCCTTTTTTATCATCACGCGACAGCACCTTGATACTGCCCATATAAGGCACCCATTTCACCGCATGATCAACATCCAGAATCAGAGAAACGGCATTCTCAATCGGGACATTGTAGGTGGTTTCGGCTTTATAGAGAAAAACGGGATTACGTTCATCCTGATAGGTCCAGACTTTAATATTATTTTTATTAATGCTGAGCTTGGCATTCTGCACAGAGGTCGACTGTGCTGTAGCGGCAAAGGCTACAGCACACGCCATTAATATTAATTTCTTCATTCCATTGTCATCTTATTTTAGTTTTAAGTTATTTTTATATAGGATTTTGACGAAAATTTATACTTGAATATCGTTAAAACCAAGTACGTCTTTCATGTCATATTTACGTGCATCACGGCCAACAACCCAAGCTGCGGCACGTACGGCACCCGCTGCAAAGTTCATACGGTTGGTTGCTTTATGCGTAATTTCAACACGCTCGCCTTCGCCAATAAACATTGCAGTATGTTCACCGACAATATCACCGCCACGAATGGTCTGAAAACCAATGCTTTTACGCTCACGAGGACCTGTATGCCCTTCACGGTGATATACCGCATCTTTTTTCAGATCACGGCCTAAAGCACCGGCAATTGCTTCACCCATCATTAAAGCTGTACCTGATGGCGCATCTACCTTATGACGGTGATGTGCTTCGATCACTTCAATATCAACCGTATCACCAAAGACTTTAGAGGCAAGTTCTAGCAGTTTGATCGAAACGTTCACACCAACCGAATAGTTCGCTGCATAGACCACTGGAGTTTCTTTTGCAGATTCATCCAGATAAGCTTTTTGTTCGTCATTCATACCAGTAGTACCAATCACGATCGCAACGCCATTTTCACGGCAGATTTTAAGATGATTCACCGTCGCAGCAGGCGCAGTAAAGTCGATCACTACGTCACAGTCTTTAACTACTTCTTCAAGATGGCCGACAACCTTTACACCCAAGCTCCCTACACCAGCCAGTTCACCGGCATCTGCGCCAATCAATGAGCTTTCAGGGCGCTCAACAGCTGCTGCCAATTGGTAACCGGCTTCTTTCACCGCCTGAATAAGGATGCGTCCCATACGGCCGCCTGCACCTAAAATCCCAATGCGTGGTGTCGCTGACATAACATAGTCCTGATGTTGATTCGAAATTGCTCTTACTATAGCAAAACTCGCTCATAACACTAAGATTGATCGCATAAAAATCAATGAAAAGAATTAAAGAAGGTCATGAGGGATTTTGATATGCAGTCCATATCAACAATAGTTTATGGACGAGTAAAAAGAAAAATATTTCCATTGGAGGAATAATGATTAAATGGTTAGTCAGAGATAAACTTATTTAAAGAAGAATTCTAGTTAATAAGAATTAAATTTTAATTTTAAATAATTGAATTTAATAAAATAAAAAATATTTTCCCATACTACGTATTATCTTGATTTTTCATATTCAGATCATTTGCATTTAAGGGAAATATATTGAAACTCCAACTTGACCGCCTCAGCAATATAAGTATTACTGATATTATTGAACTAAATACCCATTATCGTGTACTGAAGCATATGCCTTTAGCGCATGGCATTATTTTCGATGAAGCGCGATGGATTGCTTGGGTAAATGAAAGTATAAATCCATACTTTTTTAAATTTAGGAATGTTTAAGGATCAAGCATCAAGTAGTTGACCGACTTCCAAGCTGGTATATCCACGTTCTTTAAAGATCAACACAATCGCTTTTTTATAATCTTCACAAATAGATGTTTTATATTTAGTGATGAGTTGAATCTCGGAATTCAGCTCAAGGTCATTTTTCAAGGTCAAAACTTCGGTAGAGATCTTATTAAAAATCTTTAAATTAAACATACAGGCACCTGTTATCAGTTGTAGCGGCCCGACTACAACAAATACCTGCCTTAGCTCAGCTAGACACCCTTGGTCGCAAGGATTACAAATGAGAAAAAGTTCTGCAAGTTTTGAGGAATTGATAGATTAAATAACCGTCTAAATCATTCCTATTTAGCAAGATTGTCGGCCTAAAAATTAATTTTATATATCAATTTCTTAATAATCTCATGTTTGCTAAAAATTTAATAGGAACCAGTTTTTGTAACAATTCTTTTAATATTTCAGATTATTCATAATATTTTATTAGTCAAATGAATAGAGAGATCATTAATTCAGGATTTTCATATCCTGATGATGAGGTGACAAAGTATTTTCCCTGTCTGGCAAAAGTAGTAATCGGACTCTTTGTACGCTTTGGCTCACATCAATCTCGGCCTTTTGCTGCTATCCAGAATACTGGAAGTTTCCTATGATGAACTCATCAGGAACAGGAAGTTCCAAACAAGAATAACAATAGATCAGCACAAGGACAGTAAGGTACGACAGGAGTTATACCGAGCGAACCCATACGAAAAACCCCAGCAGGACGCTGGGGTTTTTCTTTTAGAATTTAAATTAAATTTCATTCTTTAGATGTGCAAATATGTGACATACATCACATTAAAAAATCCATTTTCTTATATATTTTGCCACTTGCTCAATTTTATGAGATTAATGATTAATCTTATATTTCAATTATTTAAATAACATCAAATTACATTACCAAACATAATTACACACAAAAAAACATCAATATCTACATTTTATGTCAACATTTTTGCCAAGTGTACTGAGTAGTACACTATTTTTAATACAAGGAAATTTATATGAAATTAGTTCAATTAACTTTTGCCGGGATAGCGTTAATTGCTGCATCACAAACTTTTGCTGCTGAAGAAGTAGCACAAACAGCTCCTGCTGCAACTGAAACAGCTGCATCTGAAGTTCAAGCTGCTGAAGCACCTGCAAGCGAAGCTCCAGCATCAGAAGCTCAAGCAACTGAAGCGCAATAATATGACAGGATTTATATTTCTCTGCGTGAGGGATATAAATCCTTCTTAAAAAGCCAATACTATTAAAAGAATAATTTTCTCATTATTTTTATCTAATAATTAACTTATACATCTTTTCCGAATTTAAGCTATAAAAAAGGACGCCTGAGCGTCCTTTTTTATCTATCCAGATCAGTCAAACAACCGATCAAAGAAAGATTTTTTCTTTGGAGAAGACTGGCTGCCCTCATCTTCCATGGTCGCTTGCAACTCTTTCAACAGTTCACGTTGACGTGCAGTCAGGTTCACTGGTGTTTCTACAACAACACGGCAAAGCAGATCACCTTGCATGGTTGAACGTACTGGTTTCACGCCCTTACCACGTAGGCGGAACAGTTTACCGGTTTGCGTACCTTCAGGAATTTTCAGGCTGACACGACCATCTAATGTCGGAATCTGAACTTCTTTACCCAAAGCTGCATCCGCAATTGAAATTGGCACATCCATATACAGATCTGCACCGTCACGCTGGAAGATTTCGTGTTCACGTACCACGACTTCAACGTATAGATCACCTGATTGGCCATCACGAATCGCTTCACCTTTACCAGTCAAACGTACGCGGTCGCCATTGTCCACACCGGCTGGAATAGTAACTTCCAAAGTTTGCTGACGGTCAGATACACCTGAACCATGACATTTATTACATGGATTCTTGATGATCTTGCCCTGGCCACGACAGGTACTACAGGTTTGCTGTACCGAGAAGAAACCTTGCTGCATACGTACCTGGCCGGCACCATGACAGGTTGGACAGGTTTCAACATCGTTCGGATTTTTAGAACCTTTACCATCACAGGCGTCACATGGTGCTGGTGCAGTAAAAGTAATGGTTTTCTTAACGCCTTTGACTGCTTCTTCAAGCGTCAATTCCATCACATAGCGTAAGTCTGAACCACGGCGTTGACGTTGCTGGCCACGGCCCCCCCCACCAAAGGCTCCACCGAAAATATCCCCAAACTGGCTGAAAATATCTTCCGCACTGAAACCACCGAAGCCGCCAGCACCACCGCCCATACCACCTTCAAAGGCTTGATGGCCCATGCGGTCGTACATGCTGCGTTTTTCGCTGTCTGACAGAACTTCATACGCTTCTGAAGCTTCTTTAAACTTCTCTTCAGCTTCAGGATTGTCCGGGTTACGGTCTGGATGATATTTCATCGCCAACTTACGGTAGGCTTTTTTAATTTCATCATCACTAGCGGTTTTAGAGACGCCCAAAACCTCATAATAATCACGTTTAGCCATGTCTGGCGATGCTCCTCACGGAATTCTATTTAATATTGACTGTGGTCTAAAATTGGGGTTAAACCCAGCTTTACAAGGGGAATTCTGAAAAAAAATTGAAAGCTTAGAATACGGCTTTGTTTTGAGAAAATTTGAAGATGCCTTTGAACCAGGCATTAATGAGGAAAATAATGGCAATAAAGCTGAATACTACACCTGCGACTGTGCAGGCTTTCACCCAAAGCTGGCTATCCCAGGCGAAGAAAAATAATGGAATGAACCAGAGCGCTGCAAAAATCGCGAGTACTGAATAAATTACAATATTACGCATGATCCAGAGTGCCTGTGCCTGTAACCAGACTTCGGCATAATCAATCTGGGTCACCTTACGTGCATACCAGTAGGCGAATATGCCGCTCACCACTGTAAACAAAGCAAAAAACATGAAGACATAAGCCATCGCCACGGAGCGTCGCATCTTGGTGAGTGTGTCTTGAGTCATGTTTAGTCAACCTTAGTGTGCGGCCCAGCACAAGCAAGTTCCGCAGCAGTATGTCTTTTTTGAATTATTAAAAAATCAGGCACTACTATATTGAAATTTTCAATATTTCGCACCTGAAATTATGACAAATTTAAACAGAATTTAAACTTTTTTTCACTTTAAACCATTGTGCATATAAGGCTGGCAGGAAAAACAGCGTTAATAGCGTTGCAACGATCAATCCTCCCATAATGGCAACCGCCATTGGTCCGAAGAAAATGCTTCTGGATAAAGGAATCATGGCCAGAACGGCAGCCAGTGCAGTCAGGACAATCGGACGGCAACGGCGCACTGTGGCATTGATAATGGCATTCCATTGCGATTCACCTGCCTGAATATCCTGTTCAATCTGGTCAATGAGAATCAACGAGTTACGCATGATCATTCCTGACAAAGCAATCGTGCCCAGCATGGCCACAAAGCCAAAAGGTTTATTGAAAATTAACAGGAATAAGACCACGCCAATAATACCCAATGGCGCTGTCAGGAAGACAATGAAGGCACGTGAGATACTTCGGAGCTGAATCATCAGCAAAGTCATCACCACTGCCAGGAACAATGGCATACCCGCATTCACTGAATTCTGCCCTCGCGCAGATTCTTCGACTGTCCCGCCTACTTCAATCAGATAGCCACTTGGCATTTCTGATCTGAGCCGCTCAAGTTGATCTTTCAACTCATTCACCACGGTTGCCGGTTGCAGTTGCGTCCGGATATCAGCCCGTACCGTAATGGTCGGCAAGCGGTTCCGATGCCAGATCAGGCCTTCTTCAAAGCTGTATTCGATCTTGGCAATCTGGGCCAGAGGAACTGAACTCCCATTCGTAGTCGGTACTGCCAGACTACTCAGTGAACCGACATCGACACGTTCAGCCTGATCACCCCGTAAGCGGATTTCAATCAGCTCACGTTTCTCACGGTACTGATCAATCGCTGTTCCAGAAATCGAGCTATTCAGGAAATTGGCCAAATCGCTACTGCTCACGCCAAGCTGACGGGCGCGGTCCTGATCGATATCCAGTTTAATCACTTTACTTGGCTCGCCCCAGTCCAGATGCACATTGGTGGTATTCGGATTGTCTCCGACCGTTGCTGCAACTTTCTGTGCCCATTGACGGACTAATCCCAGGTCTTCACCCGATACACGGAACTGTAATGGATAGCCCACGGGTGGGCCATTTTCCAGCAGAGACACCCGGGTACGGGCTTCTGGTAACAGCACCCGAATCTGGTCGCTTAAGGATTTACGGATTTCATTGCGGTCTTCAAGTGATGAAGCCAATACCACAAACTGGGCAAAGCTGGCTTGCGGCAATTGCTGGTCTAATGGCAAATAGAAACGCGGTGAACCGGTACCAACATAGACCACATAGTTATCAATCCCCTCCTGTTTGGACAGGAAGTTTTCAACTTTTTTCACTGCCGCTTCAGTCGCTTTTAATGAAGCGCCCTCTTCCAGTTTCAGATCTACCAGAATTTCGGCACGGTTCGATGGCGGGAAGAATTGTTTTGGCACCAGATTAAACATCAAAATGGATAGCACAAAAATCCCGACAGTCGCCGCGATGACCGTTTTACGGTAGGTAACACAGATATTCACCCAACGGCGAAAGCCCTGATAGAACTTGGTTTGATAAGGATCATGATGTTCACCGGCATGATGCACCAGCGGCTCCGGTTCAGGGCGTTTGCCTAAACGCGCCCAGAGACGTTGATACCATGGTGCTCTCTGCACCAGATCTTTATTGAAATCTGGCAGGAGCTTGTCACCCAGATAAGGCACAAATAGGACGGCTGCGATCCAAGATACTAATAACGCCAGCGTCACCACCTGGAAAATCGAGCGGGTATATTCCCCGGTACTGGATGCTGCTGTCGCAATCGGCAGGAAACCGGCAGCAGTAATCAGGGTTCCGGTCAGCATTGGAAAAGCAGTCGTCCGCCAGGCATGACCGGCCGCCTGTAAGCGGCTAAAGCCCTGCTCCATTTTGATTGCCATCATTTCAATGGCAATAATCGCGTCATCCACCAGAAGGCCAAGTGCCAGAATCAGGGCGCCCAGAGAAATTTTATGCAGGCCAACATCAAACAGTTGCATCCCGGCAAAGGTCATCGCCAGTACCAGTGGAATCGAGAACGCCACCACCAGACCGGTACGAAAACCGAGTGAGAAAAAACTCACCAAGAGAACAATAATCACGGCCTCGGCCAGAACTTTCATAAATTCATTAATACTGCGTTTCACCGCTACCGGCTGATCTGAAACTTTTTGCAGATCCATCCCCAGAGGCAAAGTTTTCTGCAACCGGGCAAATTCCTGTTCCAGATTTTTACCCAAGGCAATGATGTCGCCGCCTTTACGCATCGATACGGCAATACCGATGCCATTTTCGCCCATAAAGCGCATACGCGGTTGTGCTGGATCAGTAAAGCCACGATAAACCTCCGCCACATCGCCAAGCTGGATGGTCTTGCCATTCACCAGTAAAGGTAGCTGCTGCAGTTCTTCGACATTATTCAGCGCACCACTGACCCGCACCTGAATCCGGTCAGAACCGGTTTCAAAAAAGCCCGCCTGAGTCATGGCATTTTGCTGCTGCAGTGCCTGCTGAATGGCAGTGATCGGAATACCGAGCTGGGTAGCTTTGGTGTTGGAGATTTCGATCCAGATTTTCTGGTCTTGGAGTCCAATCAGTTCAACTTTGGCGACATCCTTGACCCGCTGTAGCTGCAATTGCAAACGGTCGGCATATTCTTTAAGCGTGGCATAATCGAAGTCATTACCCTTGATGACATAGATGTTGCCAAAGGTATCGCCAAACTCATCATTGAAGAATGGACCTTGTACGCCTTGCGGTAATTCATGGCGAATATCATTGATTTTCTTACGAACGTTATACCAGACATCTGCGACATCCTTGGAAGCCAAAGAATCCTTGGCAATAAAAGTCACCATGGATTCCCCCGGACGGGAATAGGCCATGATCCGGTCATACTGTCCGGTAGTCATCAACTCTTTTTCAATCCGGTCGGTGACCTGTAAGGACATTTCTTTAGCACTGGCACCCGGCCAGTAGGTCTGGATTACCATCACCTTAAAGGTAAACGGCGGATCCTCACTTTGTGACAGTTTGGAATAGGACACGATACCTACCAAACCGAGCAGGATCATGAAATACAGTACCAGACCTTTATTCTTTAAGGCCCATTCAGACAGGTTAAAGTTCATGTTTAACTCCCTGCCTGAATTTTCACACTACGGTTTTCACGGTCAATCGGATTGATTTTTTGCTGATCACGCAGAAGATGCACCCCACCAATCACCACATAGTCATTAGCCTTTAACCCACTGAGGACTGGCACAGAATCACGGCCATAAGCGCCGAGCTGAACCGGCACTTTACGAATGGTATGATCCGGCTTGACTATCATCACATAAGCCTGCTGATCGGTCGCTGAAACGCTGGATAAAGGAACGCTAAGGATATTGTCCTGACTATTCTGAAAGAACACCCGGGCACTCTGACCGAGCTGAATCTGGCTATTACCTTCGCGTAAAGCCACTTTCACCCGGAAGGTACGCGATTGATCTGCTGCAGGTGAAATCTCACGAACAAAGGCAGCAAATTTTTCATTCGGTTTGGACCATAAAGTCACCCAGGCTGGCTGACCGGTTTTAATTTCGGAAATTGCCTGTTCAGGAACCCCAATCACGACTTCACGCTCACCGGCAATTGCCAGTTCAAAGGCGGCCTGCCCTGCTGCAACGACCTGACCAATTTCGATATTGCGTGCAGTAATCACCCCATTTTTATTGGCAATGAGCTGGTTATAAGCGGTCTGGTTTTTGGCCGTATCATAATTGGACTGAGCCTGTTTCAGATTTGACGCAGCTGCCTTATATTGATTTTCAATCGCATCATATTGCGAGCGGCTCACAGCATTGGTCGGTAACAGCTGCTTGAAGCGCTGTAATTCATCCTGAGCAATTTTACTGGCCGATTGAGCACTTTCCAGCTGGGCACGTGCTGCATTTAATTGAAGTTGAGCATCTTTCACATCTAGGGTCGCCAAGACCTGCCCGACTTTTACCTGATCACCGACATCGACAAAACGCTGGGTGACTTGTCCGCCTACCCGGAACGCCAGTGCCGTTTGCTGACGTGCCTGGACATCACCGGCATAGCTTTTCAATTCCTGATGTGAAGTTTTCGGTGTGGTCACCATGACAAATGGAACTTCCTGTTCTGCTGCAGCGCTGTCCTTGCTACATCCTGAGAAGGCAATACTGCATAGGACGATCATGCCAGCCAGTGCGCTCTGTATCGTGCTCATTATTGTTCGCTCTTATCTAATCATCATTTTTAGGGCAAAATAGGTAGATATATAAATTGCTTATTTTTTAATTAATATACCACCCGGTACACTAATTAGGATTCTGCAGTTAAAACAATGACCATATTGATTTTTTTTGGATGAAATTGTGCAAATACCGGTTGGACGGCCCAAGGATCTGGAAAAACGCCAGCGTATTCTGAACGCAGCGAAACAGCTGTTTTTACAGCATGGTTATCATGGTTCCAGCATGAACCAGATTGCGCTGGAAGCCGGTGTGACCAAACTCACTGTCTATAATCATTTTCAGGATAAGGCCACGCTGTTTAGCTGTGCGGTTGAAGAAACCTGTGAGGCAATTCTGCAGGAATCTCCTAAAGTTCTGCAGCCTGATAGTGATTTCAAGCAGGAGCTGTATCAGATCTGTCTGCGCTCATTCAATATTGCCAATCTGCCGGAAGCTCTCAAACTGGACCTGCTCATCATGCAACTGGCCTATGAAAAAAATCCGTTGGCGGAACGTTTTTATACAGCCTCACATATCAAGCTGAATCAGGCCTGGCATGATTTCTTTGAGCAGGCGCAGCAACATCAATTTATCCAGACTGATGATCCGCAGCATCAGACCGAACTGATGGTGTCCTTACTTTTAGGTATGCGACATCACAAAGTCTTACTGGATTTAAGCCCGTTACCTGACATGCAGCAACGCCATCAGATCATTCAGCAGGCCATCGAGATCTTTATGCTGAAATATGCAATTTCCCGTTAAATTTCTTCTATCTGGCCTGATCCTTGCAACAGCGTAAGGACTAAAATTCATCCAATTATCAACAAATGATATTCAACTTTTGTCTGCAAAAGACTTGGATTGTCATGCAGTCGGGGTATAGTCAAAGGAAGAATCGGAGGGATATAAAAAATGGTTCAACAGATTGATGCACCTCTACGCGAAGACGTACGTTTACTGGGTAATTTGCTGGGAGAAACCCTGAAGTTACATGCGGGGCAAGATTTGTTTAATCAGGTCGAGCAAATTCGGGCCTTATCGAAAGGCGCTCGCGATGGACAGGTGGAAGCAGAAAAACAGCTGGAACAATTATTCCTGACTTTAGAAGATCATGAAATCCTGCCATTGACCCGTGCCTTCACCCATTTCTTAAACTTTGCCAATATTGCCGAACAGTACCATGTGGTACGTCGTCGCCGTCAAAGCGAATTTGAGGAAAGCACAGAATCTCCAAATCCTCTGGTTCCTTTATTTGAAAAATTCAAACAGCAAGAAATTTCTGCAGAAACCTTATATCAGCAAATCTGTGAATTAAAGATTGAACTGGTGCTGACCGCACATCCAACAGAAGTCAGCCGACGCACCCTGATCCAAAAATATGATGGCATCAATAATGCCCTGTCCAAATTTGACCAGCAGAAGCTAACCCCGCGTGAACGTCAGGCAGTTTTGGCTGACTTAAAACAGCTCATCAGTTCTGCCTGGCAAACTGATGAAATCCGTCAACATCGTCCAACCCCGGTGGATGAAGCCAAATGGGGCTTTACGACAATTGAACAAACCCTCTGGAATGCTGTACCCAAATTCATCCGTGAACTGAACGGCATGGTTGAGGAACAATGTGGCCAGACTTTGCCGCTAGATGTTGCTCCGGTACGTTTCGCTTCCTGGATGGGTGGCGACCGGGATGGCAATCCGAATGTGACGCATAATGTGACCCAGGAAGTATTGTGGTTGTCGCGCTGGCAAGCAGCCGACCTGTATTTGCGTGATATTGAAAACCTGCGCTGGGAACTTTCTACTCAGCAATGCAGTGATGAAATTACACAGGCGTTAGGCCACCAACATCCTGAACCGTACCGTGAATATTTACGCGATATACGTGAACGTCTAAAAATTACCCGTGCCTGGCTGGCTGAAAAACTGCATGGCAAAGATGCGGATGATAGTCGGGTGATTAAAAGTAAAGATGAGTTATTAAAACCGTTACTGACCTGTTATCGCTCATTGATGGCGTGCAATCTGGCAGAACTTGCCAATAGCAGTCTGCTGGACCTGATTTACCGGGTCAACTGTTTCGGAATTGAACTCCTCAAACTGGATATCCGTCAGGAATCCGGTCGTCATCGTCAGGCCATTTCAGCCATTACTGAATATCTGGGTCTGGGTAATTTCGAAACTTGGACTGAACAGGCCCGTCAAAACTTCCTGTTGCAGGAACTGCAAAGTAAACGGCCTCTACTACCTAAACACCTGAATGAACCAGCGGCTAGCCTGATTGAACATCCGGATGTGCAGGAAGTGTTTACCACCATGCGCACATTGGCTGAACAGCCAAGTGAATCTCTGGGTGCCTATATTATTTCCATGGCCGAATACCCAAGTGATGTGCTGGCTGTCTTGCTGCTGCAAAAAGAAGCCGGGATTAAACAGCCTTTACGGGTAGTACCTTTATTTGAAACCTTAAAAGATCTCGACGGCGCTGCTGACACCATGTCGACACTCTTTAATATGCATTGGTACAAGCAGCATATTCAGGGTAAGCATGAGGTCATGATTGGTTATTCGGATTCAGCCAAAGATGCCGGCTTTATGTCAGCCAACTGGGCACAGTACCGTGCGCAGGAAGAACTGACCGCAGTTGCTAAACAGCATGATATCCAGCTGACCCTGTTCCATGGTCGTGGCGGCTCGATCAGCCGTGGTGGTGCACCCACCCAGCAAGCCTTGTTCTCGCAACCACCAGGCTCTATTTCAGGGGCCATTCGGGTGACTGAACAAGGTGAAATGATTCGCTTTAAATTTAGTCTGGAAGAAATCGCGCTACAAAATCTGGAAATTTATACAGCGGCGACGCTGGAAGCGACTTTATTACCGCCCCCCGAACCGAAACCGGAATGGCGTGATCTGATGCATAAAATGACCGATCTGTCAGTACAGGTCTATCGTCAGACAGTACGTGAAAATCCGCATTTTGTGAAATACCTGCGTACCGTGACCCCAGAACTGGAACTGCAAATGTTGCCGCTTGGTTCACGTCCTGCCAAACGTAAGGTCAGCGGCGGGATTGAATCCTTGCGTGCCATTCCCTGGGTTTTTGCCTGGACTCAAATTCGTTTGATGTTACCGGCCTGGCTGGGTACCGGTGCCGCATTAAATGAGGTACTGGATCAAGGGCAACGTACGATTCTGGATGAGATGCTAACCGAATGGCCGTATTTCCAGACCCTGATTGATATGTTGGAAATGGTGCTGTCCAAAGCAGACAGCAATGTCGCGCTCTATTACGAATCGCATCTGACTCAGGATGAAGACCTGAAAGAGCTTGGTACGGAATTGCGTCAACGTTTACAGGATGCAATCCAGACCCTACTCACTTTAAAAGGTGAGTCAAAACTGCTCAGCAGTAATGGCGTCTTGGACCAGTCCATGACGGTGCGTAAACCTTATCTGTTGCCGCTCCATTTACTACAAGCCGAACTGATGAAACGTCGTCGGTTATATTTGGAACAGCAGCAGGCTGAACACACTCCGGTCGATCATGCCCTGATGGTGAGTATTGCCGGCATTGCCGCCGGTTTACGAAATACCGGTTGATTTTTTCCCTTCCATTTAAAGCACATCTACACGATGTGCTTTTTTATTGATCAGTCAATAGCCAAAAAAAGCTTTATTTATATATCAAACTAAAATTACTTATAGAAGTTGAATATGAATTGTCCGGGAATTAATCCACTGATTTAACTTTAGTTTTGATTTAAAAAACTTTTACCGCACGGTAAAATATCAAATAAAGTCATAGAATTAATTTGAACAAAAATTTTGTTTCAGTGATTAAATCTTCTAAAAAACAAGAGTATGATGTGCACAATTTATCTTTTGAGTGCTCATTTTATGTCCAATTGGTTTCCCAAGTGGCGCCCTTATGAGGGTAGTATCGATGCACGACCAGTAGGTACCGCAGAGTATTTACCGCCTGCCCAGACCCTGATCTTGGGAGTACAACATGCCTTTGCCATGTTCGGTGCGACGGTACTGGCGCCATTTCTAATGGGTTTTGATCCCAATCTGGCCATTTTAATGTCGGGGATTTGTACCATCCTGTTCTTCCTGATCACGGGTGGTCGTGTACCAAGTTATCTGGGTTCAAGCTTTGCGTTCATTGGGGTGGTAATTGCGGCAACCGGTTATGCAGGTGCTGGCGGACTGAATCCAAATATTGGTGTCGCCGCTGGCGGGATTATTGCCTGTGGTGTGCTTTATGCCTTGATGGGTATTCTGGTGATGGCAACAGGAACCCGCTGGATTGAAAAACTGATGCCGCCGGTGGTGACCGGTGCGGTGGTAATGATTATCGGTCTGAACCTGGCCCCTGTGACTGTGAAAAACGTCATGGGCAATACCTTTAATATGTGGATGTCACTGGTGACCGTACTGTGTATGGGTTCTATTGCGGTGTTTACCAAAGGTCTGGTACAGCGTCTATTGCTCTTGATCGGTTTATTGCTGGCTTACTTCATTTACTACATTTTAAGTAATGTGATGGGCTATGGTACTGCGATTGATTTTGCGCCAATTCAGCAAGCTGGCTGGTTTGGTGTTCCGAGCTTCCATGCACCTGTATTTGATACCAATGCCATGCTGATCATTGCGCCAATTGCCTTGATTCTGATTGCAGAAAACCTGGGACATATTAAAGCGGTGGGTGCCATGACCGGGGAAAATCTGGATCCGCATATCGGTAAAGCCTTTGTAGCGGACGGTATTGCAACTACCTTGGCAGGTGGTGTGGGCGCACCGGGTATGACCACCTATGGTGAGAACATCGGTGTGATGGCAGTTACTCGGGTTTACTCAACGATTATCTTTGCTGTTGCCGGTGTGTTTGCAGTATTCCTCGGTTTATCACCGAAGTTTGGTGCGATTATTCATACCATTCCAACGGCGATTTTAACCGGCGCCTCAATTGTGGTCTTTGGTCTTATTACTATTGCCGGTGCGAAAATCTGGATCGAAAATAAAGTCGATTTTTCACAGAATAAAAACCTGATGGTAGCAGCTGTGACCATTATTCTGGGTACAGGTGACTTTGCCCTGACCTTCGGTAACTTTAACCTAGGCGGAATTGGTACAGCGACCTTTGCTGCGCTATTCCTGAACTGGTTCTTTAGCCTGGTCGATAAAAAATAATGTGAAGACTTAAATTTTCAAGCAGCCTCCAGGCTGCTTTTTTTATATCGCAAGAATTGTTTAAATAGGCCTGATCTTTTATATGAGCATCCTGCCGATGCGTCTGGATTTTTTTGATTTACGTCTTTTTCTCAATATAGTCGACACAGGTAGTCTGACCAAAGGTGCTGAACGCTCTGCCATTTCCTTACAGGCAGCCAGTGAGCGGATTAAAAAGCTGGAACAGCAATATCAGGTCAGTCTGTTCAGCCGCCATTCTGCTGGGGTAAAAATGACTTTTGCGGGACAGGTCTTTGCTGAACATGCCCAAGCCCTGTTGCAACAGGGACAACAGTTGTCTCAAGCCATGGCCGGCTTTAGTGAAGGACTCAATTCCAATATCAGCTTATGGTGTAACTCTTCAGCACAAAGTGAGTACCTTCCCCTATTATTGCCCCAGTATCTGGTGAATAACCCAAATATCCAGATCGACCTCAAAGAAGCAGAGAGCAATGACATCATTGCGGCTTTGGCGAGTGGTACTGCCAAGCTAGGACTTATTTCCAGCTTTTTTCCTGCACCACAATTACAGACTTTGGAATTTTCAGATGATCCTTTGGTGCTGATCTGCCCTGAACAGCATGATCTGGCAGCTAATCAGGCATTAACATTAGCAGACTGTCTGAGTTATCCCTTTGTTGGTCTGATGCAATATCACTCTTTGCAGCAGTCGATTGAAACCCAGGCTCGCTTGCTGAACTGTGAAATTCAATACCGCTTACGCTTACCAAATTTTGCCGCCATTGCCCAAGTTGTGGCCAATGGTGTAGGTATCGCGATCATGCCAAAACGTGCTGCACAACGTTTGTCGAAGCTCTATGCATTTCAGCAAATCCAGCTGACAGGAGATTGGGCCAACCGCAAGTTATTGTTAGCTGCGAAGAACTTTGATGAACTGAGCACCGCCTATCAGCACTTTAGCCAGTTCCTCATTTCTGCGGATGTACAAAAAATCCTGAATTAAATCCAGCCGAATTGATGCAGCATCATATAGCTGCCTAAGGCGATCAGGCCGATAAAAAATACTGTCCGGAATTTCTGTTCAGGGATACGGGAACGGATTTTCTTGCCGCACCACATCCCGATCAAGGCCGGAGTCAGTGCAATCGCCGACATGGCATAATCAATCGGCATATCTTCCACCGGGTTTTGGTGCAGGAAAATTGCCAAACACACCGTTGAGGTGGTAAATACCAACCCTAAGGCCTGAACCAGATCATCACGTTTTAAATGCAGGGTTTGCAAATAAGGCACCACGGGAATCACGACTACCCCAGTTGCCACGGTCAAGGCCCCGCCGAGATATCCCATAATCGGAGAAAGCCAATTTTCATGCTGGCTTAAATCTGGCATCCGTTTCGCCAGTAAACCATATAGGCCATACAGGGCAAGCATCCCCCCCAGTAAGGCTTCACTATGAAATTCAGAATGACCTAAGGTCGGGAAAATACTCCAGACTGAACCCACGATAATGCCTGCCAGCAATAGCCAGAAACGGCGAATCAGTTTCAGCACATGACCTTCGGCAAAGAGTTGCCAGAAATTGGTCAGCATCGAAGGCACAATCAGTAAAGTTGCTGCCTGGAATGGGCTCATAAATATGGTCAGCAAACCCATGGACACAGCCGGCAAACCTAATCCAATGGTGCCTTTAATCAGACCAGCCAGAGCAAAAATAGCAATAACAAAAGCAGTCATCTGATGACCCTAAATTGATTTAAGCCCATGCTATAGAAATCACGAATAGAGTAAAATCAGGGTTTTAAGAAGGAAGCCTCAAGCAAATGTTGAGGCTTCAGATGGATGTGCTGAAACTCATCAGATTAATCAACAAAAATCGGATTTGAAAATTATTTAAGGACGGAATTCTTTCAGTTCACGCTGAATGAAATACTGGAACATTTCCCGGTACAAATGTTCAATAAACGCCTGATCCACACCCTGCTGTTGTGCCAAGACTTTGACATTTTCGACGATCTGCTCCATACGCTCCGGTGATTGCAGATCAGTTTCAGTTTTTTTAAAACGGGTGGTTTGATCAACATAAAATTGACGCGCAGCGATCAGCTCGACTAAAGCTGTATCAATGGCATCGATCTGTTGACGTGCATGTTGTAATGATTCAGCTTTGATTTTTTCCATGTTTATTCAGTCACTTTCAGTTTAGTTATCACTCTTATACTTTTCTTCTAACACATTACTGAAAATACTTTCAATCATCCAGACACGATATAAGCTATTAAATGTATAACTTTGCCCATCAATACGCAGTTCTAGGACCGGTAGATTCGGCTGGGACTTCATTTCACATAAGGTGTCATTTTCCTGCAACTTGGCCAGAACGTCTTCCTGGGTCAGTTCAGTAATATTCAGTTCCTGCTGCATACGCTTGAAATGCGCTGCATAAGACAGATCATAACCACGAGTCCAGACCGCTTCCAGAATCTGGTACATGGCTTCAATCCGCTGCTCTTCCGGACAGCTATAAAACAATTGCGCCATCGGCATCACGGCCTGCTCGGTTGGCCGGCAGAATGGGGTAAATTTAACTTCAGTCCGCTTGGATAAGCGCGTCGCCAGACTCCAGTCAAACCAGTCCCGTCCCTGATAAGACAACGGATAGACATTCAACTGGATATTATAAAAATCAGCCAGCTCTTCCTTGATATAAGCCAGTAACAACCAGGAAATCGGATCTTCCAGAGCGATATACAAATCCAATTCAGGATCCATAGACTGGATTTCATTCAGTTCTTCGGCATCACTGATCAGATGCTCGCGCCATTCAATATGATTGATCAGGAAAATCGGGTTGCCGGTCAGTAATCTCTGCTGTTTCAGGCGACGGGTCAGACGTAACAAGTCATCTACCGCCTGATACTGGCGTCCGCCAAACTGGAAATAGCTGGCCAGAATCGGACTATGCTCAAAAATCCGTTCCGGAAAATTCTGCGGCGCATGATGACGGCTAGCCATCGCATATAAGGTGCGTAATTTTCCGTTCTGTTTTTGCCAGAGCATATGAAAGACATCTTCCAATAAATACAGAAAATCCTGTCCGCGTAACGGTGTATTTCTCAGGATAGTTTCTGCCTGCTTTAAGGCTTCAGCTGTCGGTAATTCTGGGGTCTCATGAAAGCTGAAACGATGCTGTTTAGATAAAATTTTGGCATCATTCAGGCAATAGTGCTGCCATTCATCAAAAGACATCTGATTAGGCGGCTCAGCCCGCTGATCTGAAATGATGACTTTGAGTGGCTTCAGTTCCGGACTGAGAATTTCTTCCAGTTGCGGTAACTGTTGTACCGCCAGATAACTATAAACATCATCCAGTCTTAAATGGATGCTCAAGCCATCTTCAATAGATAACACCGTTTGACGAACTGGTTTCTGGTAAAACCAACTCGATCGGATTGGATCAAACCAACGGCGTAGCAGGGACATGAGAGGTGCCTCGAAAAGATTTTGTCATGCCAGCCCTTGCCAGCAGGATCGTTTTATTCAACATCCTATTATGAGGATGTTTATGACCTGATATAAGTCTTGTGCAAAACTTATATCAAGTCAGCAACAAATGTTCAATGTTTTCTAAGACTTTAGATTTCAAGATTTAGGTCAGTCACAGCCCCGGTCTCCGCCCCAGAAGTCAGTTTGGCAAATTTCGCCAGTGCCCCGTGGGTATAATTCGGTTTTGGTTTTATCCAGGCGGCCTGACGTGCAGTAAGCTCTTCATCCGAAATATGCCAGGTCATTTCACGGGTTTCTGCATTGATAGAAATTTCATCGCCATTTTGCACTAGGCCGATCGGGCCACCCTCATAGGCTTCCGGTGTGACATGACCAATCACAAAACCATGACTTCCGCCTGAGAAACGGCCATCAGTAATCAGTGCGACTGAATCCCCCAGACCTTTACCAATAATGGCAGAAGTCGGTTTCAGCATTTCCGGCATACCCGGCCCACCTTTAGGACCTACACCGCGAATGACAACTACTTCACCTGGCTGAACTTCGCCATCCAGAATCCCGCGCATCGCGCCCTGTTCGCCTTCAAACACTCGTGCCGGTCCTTTGAAATATAAGCCTTCCTTACCGGTAATTTTGGCGACTGCGCCATTTGGTGACAGGTTACCTTTCATAATGATCAGATGCGAATCTTTTTTCACCGGCTTGTCGAATGGCAAAATAATCTGCTGACCTTCAGGATAATCTTCTACATCTGCCAGGTTTTCTGCCAGTGTTTTTCCGGTCACAGTCAGGCAGGAACCATCTAGCATGCCAGCATCCAGCATGCGTTTCATCAATGGCTGGATCCCACCAATGGCAATCAGTTCCGACATTAGATATTTACCGGATGGACGGACATCGGCCACGACAGGAATTTCTTTACCAATTCGTACAAAGTCATCTAGGCTCAGCTCAACACCCGCTGTATGCGCCATGGCTAACAGATGCAGCACTCCATTGGTTGATCCACCCAATGCAATCAATACTTTAATTGAATTTTCAAAAGCCGCTTTGGTCATGATGTCACGTGGCTTGATATCCAGACGCAGTAGATTCATCACAGCTTCACCGGCACGGGCACAATCGATCTGTTTGTCTTCAGACACCGCTTCCTGTGCGGATGAGCCTGGCAGGCTCATGCCGAGAGCTTCAATCGCAGAGGCCATAGAATTGGCGGTGTACATCCCGCCACAAGAACCCGGCCCTGGCAAAGACACTTCTTCAATATGTTTCACCTGAATCGCACTAATTTCGCCTTTGGCATGCTGACCCACCGCTTCAAATACCGAAATCATGTCGGTATGCCCTTCACCCGGCTTGATGGTGCCACCATAAATAAACAGACCTGGACGGTTTAAGCGTGCCAAGCCCATGATGCAGCCCGGCATGTTTTTGTCACAACCGCCAATGGCAATCACGCCATCATAGGCCTGACAGCCGACCACCGCTTCAATCGAATCAGCAATAATTTCCCGGGACAATAAGGAATATTTCATGCCTTCAGTACCGTTCGAGATCCCGTCGGAAATAGTGATGGTATTGAAGATAATGCCCTTACCACCGGCAGCATTCACACCCTGCTCGACTGTACGTGCCAGGCCATCAATATGCATATTACAGGGAGTGACATTGGCCCAGGTCGATGCGATCCCGATAAACGGACGAGTAAAGTCTTCATCCTGAAAACCGGTGGCACGCATCATGGAACGGGCCGGTGCATTTTCGATGCCTTCATAAACGGGAGCAGAATGTTCTCGGATATTGTCTTTACTCATTTTATTCGTCCTGGATGTAATTCTTGTGAAGCTTAAAAGCTGTCTAGGTTTTATTCGATTGTATAGAAAGCGATCTTTAGATAAAAGTAAGACTCTGTGTATCTGATTCAGTTATTTGAGGTAGTGCGATTACCAAAAATAAAAAAGCACCCCTCTGGAGTGCTTTTTTGCGCTATAAAATTTACAGCTTAGATTTCACGTACCGCACCTTTTGCAGCACTTGTAGTGTGCATCGCATACGCTTTCAAAGCTTTAGAAATCTTACGTGGACGTTCTTCAACTGGATGCCAACCTTTTTCATCCTGCGCTGCACGACGAGCCGCCATGGTCGCATCATCCACAGCCAGATGAATAGTACGGTTTGGAATATCGATTTCGATGCGGTCGCCATCTTCAACCAGACCAATTGCACCACCTTCAGCCGCTTCTGGAGATACGTGACCAATCGACAGACCTGAAGAACCACCAGAGAAACGGCCGTCAGTCAGAAGTGCGCACTCTTTACCAAGACCTTTAGATTTCAGGTAGCTGGTTGGGTACAGCATTTCCTGCATACCAGGGCCACCACGTGGGCCTTCGTAACGAATCACAACCACATCACCTGCTGTGATTTTGCCACCCAGAATCGCATCTACAGCAGAATCCTGGCTTTCAAATACACGTGCAGTCCCGTTAAATTTCAGGATTGATTCATCTACACCGGCAGTTTTGACGATACAGCCATCAAGTGCGATGTTGCCATAAAGTACAGCCAGACCACCGTCTTTAGAGAAAGCATGTTCTGCATTACGAATCACACCATTTTCACGGTCGCCGTCCAGACGTGAGTAGTAACGGTCTTGTGAGAATGCAGTTTGAGTCGGTACACCGCCTGGTGCTGATTTAAAGAATTTATATACTTCTTCATCTTCAGTACGGATGATGTCCCATTTATCCAAAGCATCTTTGAGGGTTGCTTCGTGAACCGTACCTACAGAGGTATCTAACAGGCCTGCACGATCCAGTTCACCGAGGATCGACATGATACCGCCGGCACGGTGCACGTCTTCCATATGTACGTCATTCTTCGCAGGAGCGACCTTACAAAGCACTGGTACTTTACGAGACAGACGGTCGATATCATCCATCGTAAAGTCTACACCTGCTTCGTTTGCAGCAGCCAATAAATGCAGAACGGTATTGGTTGAACCACCCATTGCAATATCCAAAGTCATGGCATTTTCATACGATGCTTTGGTCACCATTGAACGTGGCAATACGCTGTAGTCATCCTGTTCATAATGGCGTTTTGCCAGTTCAACAATGAGAGAACCTGCACGTTCGAACAGTTTTTTACGGTTCGCATGCGTTGCCAGAGTTGAACCGTTACCTGGAAGTGATAGACCCAATGCTTCAGTCAAACAGTTCATTGAGTTCGCAGTAAACATGCCTGAACATGAACCACAGGTCGGGCATGCTGAACGTTCGTATTCAGCCACTTCTTCGTCAGTATAGTTATCATCTGCAGCGACGATCATCGCATCGATCAGGTCGATGGCTTTGTCATTACCACGGATTTTCACTTTACCCGCTTCCATCGGACCGCCAGACACGAATACCACTGGAATGTTCAGACGCATTGCTGCCATTAACATCCCCGGAGTAATCTTGTCACAGTTCGAGATACACACCATGGCATCGGCACAGTGTGCGCTGACCATATATTCTACCGAGTCAGCAATCAGGTCGCGTGAAGGCAGTGAATACAACATACCGTCATGACCCATCGCAATGCCGTCATCAACAGCAATGGTATTGAATTCTTTTGCTACACCGCCTGCCTGTTCAATCTGACGTGCCACGAGCTGGCCTAGATCTTTAAGGTGAACATGACCCGGTACAAACTGGGTGAATGAGTTCACCACTGCAATAATCGGTTTACCGAAGTCTTCATCCTTCATCCCAGTTGCGCGCCATAAGCCACGCGCACCCGCCATGTTTCTTCCGTGTGTCGATGTTTTTGAACGATAGTCAGGCATTTTATATTTCCAACAAAGTTTGAGCTTGAAATGAACCGAAAAAGGTTCACTCTGGCTAGATCATACTGACAATGAGCTTAAATCAGTCGAATGTTAGACCTATCATACTACAAGCCATTGTTTTACAAGATGACCTATTCGTTGTAGATGCAGACAAAAATGTCTATAGAGAGGTCTCGGTGAGCTGACAATAAAAATCTCTTAATAAAGCTACTATACCGCCATCATGGATCGGACAATACAAAACTTTCATGAATAATTTTTAGAATTTGCATGAGTTTTTTTTATATAAAATTTAATTAAAAGTAGGAATCTATAATCGCTGTAACAGTTAAGTGCATTGTAGATTAGGCGGCCATTTGGCTTTTAGCTTATAATAGCTGCCAAGTTTATTTGGAATTTCATGTGTGAAAATCATATTTGCAGGCACACCAGAATTTGCAGCAACTGCATTGGCTGCGCTTCTCAAAACCGATCATGAAATTGTGGCGGTCTATACCCAGCCGGACCGTAAAGCAGGCCGTGGTCAGAAACTTACCGCTTCTGCTGTGAAACAGCTGGCGCTTGAACATGATATTCCGGTATATCAGCCACTTCATTTCAAGTCTTCAACAGAAGAAGGTCTGGCAGCTCAGGCTGAGTTAAAAGCCTTGGATGCTGATGTGATGGTTGTAGCTGCCTATGGTCTGATTTTGCCGCAAGTGGTTCTGGATACGCCTAAATATGGTTGCCTGAATATTCATGGTTCACTGCTGCCACGCTGGCGCGGTGCTGCGCCGATCCAACGTGCAATTGCGACGGGTGATCACGAAACTGGCGTAACCATTATGAAAATGGCTGCCGGGCTGGATACCGGTGACATGATGTATAAAACCTTATGTCCTATCACTGCAGAAGATACCTCAGCCAGCCTGCACGATAAACTGGCTGCCCAAGGTGCAGAAGCGATTGTAGCGGTACTGGAATCTGAAGAAAAATTACAACAGTATTTGGCTGCCCGGGAAGTGCAGGACGAAGAACTTACCGTCTATGCTCATAAGCTGTCTAAGGCAGAAGCCCGAATTGACTGGAGCTGTACTGCCTCTAATATTGACCGTAATATCCGTGCCTTTAATCCTTGGCCGGTGGCTTTTATCCCTCTGGATGAAAATAACAACCTGCGGGTTTGGGGTTCGGTACTCTCAGAAAAAAATGCACACTGTCATGCCGCCGGCACGATTCTGGCGATTGATAAACAGGGTGTGCATGTAGCCTGTGGTGATGAAAAAGCAGTGTGTCTCACTTCACTGCAATGGCCGGGCGGTAAACCGCTCAATCCGGTACAAATTAACCAGACCCAAAAATTACATGTAGGACAATTATTGGCATGAGTCATTCTGAATCAGGCACATCTCACCTTAACTTGCGTGCCCAAGTGATTCGTACCTTACTTGCTGTACAGCAAGGACAGTCTCTGGCCAGCATCTTGCCGCTGCATTTAAAGAAAGTGGCAGACCGTGACCGTGCTCTGTTCCATGAACTGGTATTGGGTACTTTACGTCAATGGTATGCACTTAAAAGTATTACCTTGCCTCTGCTGGTGAAGCCTTTAAATAATGACACGGTCGAAACCTGTCTCTATGTCGGCCTATACCAGTTACTGGAAACCCGAATCGCGCCACACGCTGCCATTTCTGAAACCGTGACTGCAGTAAAGCAACTTGGTTATCAGGCTTTAAGTGGCGTAGTGAATGCCATCCTGCGCCGTGTTTCACGTGAAACATCGGAATTTCAGGCAGCACTGGATCAGGCTCATGGCCTGCCAAGCTGGCTATTTAAACGCCTGAAAAAAGACTGGCCAGAGCAGCTTACTGAGCTGAGTCATGAGTTAAAGCAGATTGCTCCACTGACCCTGCGCGTAAATGAACGTCAGGTTAGCCGCGCAGACTATCTGGAAATTCTGGACGAGCACGAAATTCCTGCCCATGCCTGTACTGTTTCCAAGGTCGGGATTATTCTCGATGCCAATGTACAGGTACCTGATTTACCTGGTTTTGATGTCGGTGGTTTTTCGGTACAGGATGAACATGCCCAGCTTTGCGCTACCTTGTTGCCAGATCTGGATGACAAGTATGTTATTGATGCCTGTGCAGCACCGGGTGGTAAAACGGCGCATATTCTAGAAAAATATCAGCCGCGTAAACTGATCGCTCTTGATCAGGATGCCAAGCGTTTAACTCGTGTCACTGAGAATCTTGAACGCCTGTTACTGGAAGGCGAACACGTTGAAATTAAAGCCGCAGATGCCATCACTTGGCAGGCACCGGAACAGCCGGACTGTATCGTGCTGGATGCGCCATGTTCAGCCATCGGTGTAATGCGTCGCCATCCAGATATTCGTCTGTTACGTCATTCAACCGATATTACCCAGACGGTAGAGCTGCAAAAGCAGATTCTGGAAAATATGTGGCAGCAACTGAAAGTCGGTGGTACCCTGCTCTATATCACCTGTTCAATTCTCAAAGCGGAAAATGAACAGCAGATGGTCGAATTCTTTAGCAAACATGCAGATGCTAAGGAAATCAAGATCGAAGCAGATTGGGGCATTGAACAGATCCATGGCCGTCAGCTGCTACCTAAAACCGGTCAAGGCGATGGCTTCTTCTATTGCCGGATTGAAAAAACTGCTTAAATGATATTGCTAAAAGAAAAGGTAGCTTTGGCTGCCTTTTTTATTGTTTTGATTTGAGATTATTATTGTACAAATTTAAAAATCACTAGACTGGTCGCCAGTGCCGCCATACCGCTGACCAGACCATAAACGGTTTCATGACCTTTAGAAAAACGTTTTGCAGTCGGTAAGAGTTCATCTAGTGCCAGATAAACCATCACCCCACCGATAATCCCAAACACCATGCCATAAATGGTATGACTCATATACGGCGCCAGAATGAAATAGCCCAATGCAGCGCCCAGAGGTTCAGCAAAGCCTGAAAGCAGACTGGCCACAAGTGCATAGTCTTTACGGCCTGTTGCACCATAGACCGGTAATGCAATCGCAACACCTTCAGGCACATTATGAATCGCAATGGCAACCGCCAATGGTGCACCCAGTGCAGGACTTTCCAGCGTCGCAAAAAAAGTCGCCAATCCTTCTGGCAGGTTATGTGCACTAATCGCAAATAACGTCAGTAGTCCTGTTCTTAGTAATTGCGGCTGACTCAGATCCTGTTTCGATTGTGCCTCAATGGTTTCATGCGGATTAGGAACGAATCGATCCAGCAATAAGACCAGTACCACACCCAATAAAAAGGCAAAAGTACCATAAGCAAAACCGGATTTTTCATCAAAAGCCAGGCTAAAAGAACTAATAGATTTATTTAAAATTTCTGTGAGCGAGACATAGATCATTGCTCCCGCAGCAAAGGCCAGTCCGAAGGCTAAAACCCGGTAATTCGGTTTTTTCAAGAACAGCACCAATCCCCCACCCACGAGGGTAGCCAGACCTGCCAAAAATGTCACTGCAAAAGCGGTATAGACTTGTGCATCGGTAACGGGAGCAATTCCCATAAGTCTGCCCATTAAAAAAGTCATTATCACCAAAGATGATAATGACTTTCATTTACAGCAACAATGTGTTTATGTGAAGATTTTTAGTCTTCTGGTTCTTCTGGATTTTTTGCCAGATGCATGACAGCCAGTGCCAGACCACCCCATAATAAAACCATGGAGAAAATCATCATAATCAATGCAGATGTATTCATATTCGTTCTCCTAACTATGACGATCTTTCACTAGACTGAACAGAATGGCACCCAGAATAAAGAATGCAATCGTGCCCCCACCAATCATCCATAGCGTACTTGCAGGATAATCACCATAACCTTCTGCCATGATTGATTTTAGGGTTAAACCCAATGCCGATAGTAAAGATAACGGCGTGATTACAGTCAGCATGAATTTCCAGCTGCCACCCAGTTTCAGACTGGCAAACTCGTTCACATGTGTTTCTAGCTGTTTCATCAATGGACGACGGAACCAGGACAATAAAATGATCGAGAACAGACCACCACCCACAATACCAATGTTGTTAGCGAAGTAGTCAATGATATCGACAAAGGTAATGGCACTATGAGTCGAGAACATCAAGGTAGATACAACTGCTGAACCACCCGCAATAATCGTCACTGACTTGTTCTTCGACCAGCCAAGTTTGTCCTGGAATGCCGCAATTGGCACCTGCAGAATACTGACCATGGAGGTAATACCTGCCACTGTTAATGAACCGAAGAACAGGAAGCCGAACAGGTCACCGCCTGCACCTAAGCTGGAAATGATTTTCGGGAAGGCAATAAAGGCCAGACCGATACCACCAGATACCACATCTTCAACTTTCGCACCTGAACTGAACGCCATAAAACCAAGCGCTGCAAAAACCCCAATACCTGCCAGGATTTCAAAAGACGAGTTAGCCAATGCCACCACGACACCTGAACCGGTCAGGTTAGTTTTACGTTTCAGGTAAGAGGCATAGGTCAACATAATCCCGAAACCCACTGAAAGTGAGAAGAAGATGTGACCAAATGCAGCCAGCCAGACTTTATAATTGGTCATGGCTTCCCAGTTTGGGGTAAAGAAGGCATTTAAGCCATCGACTGCACCTGGTAAACGTACCGCCTGAATCACCAGAATCGTGAATAAAATTACCAGTAATGGCATGAAGATTTTATTCGCCAGTTCCACCCCACGGCGTACCCCACCGTAAAGAATCAGCATCACAGCTGCCCAAACGATCACCAGACCAAAGAACAGCACAGGGACGAAACCGAAAGTTAAGCCCTCACCATTTTGCAGGTAGCTATTGAAGAAAAAGGCTTGTGTATCTGTGCCCCATTGCTGTCCAAAGGAATAAATCATATAGCTGCCGGCCCAAGACAGGACGCTGGCATAATAAATCCCGATAATCAGGGTCACCATGACCTGCCACCAACCCAGAGATTCTGCATTCATGAGTTTTTTATAGGCCATCGGTGGTGCTTTGCGGAACTTATGTCCGACTGCATAATCTAAAAATAATAGAGGTAAACCTGCTGCAAAAATCGCAATCAGATAAGGAATCAGGAATGCCCCGCCGCCGTTTTCATAGGCAACGTATGGAAAGCGCCAAATATTCCCCAAGCCAACGGCAGAGCCAATGGCTGCAATAATAAATCCTGATCGTGCCGACCAATTCTCTCGAGTATCTGTCATAGAACACCTAAACTTTAAACTTCATTCAATACTGCTTGTTATGGTTATGTCGCGAGCACTGAAGAAGCATTTCAATTATTTCGGGTGTTTGAATTAGAGTTATACCTTTTGGGCATCGAATTCTAATATACAAACAGGTCAGCTAGCCGGACAGCTTGCTTAAAGTCTGAGCAGAAAGCCGACCTTGTAGATGGTTCAACAATACTGACTTTTGCAAATTTTTTCTGTAATTTCTGCTTAAAACATTCTTTTTTTATAATCTATTCTTATCAAATGCTCAATAATTCTACGCTGAGCTCTTGATTTTATTGGTTATATGTATACAAACTTTTTGGAATATATTGTTTTTAAGTTTTACTACAGTTTTCAAGCAATTTTTCGCTCTTAACTCATCAAGTATTAAATAGAAATTGAAAAAGTATTTTTTTAATCTTCTTCATTTTCTTCTGAATAAAAACAGAGCTATGTCTTAATTCATTCAGTCTATATTTTTGCCTATCCTGCTACCTTTTTAAGCAATAAAAAGCAAAATTCCACAACCGGCCTTAATTATGCCGATTGTGGAACTGTACTGATTGATTCGGTCAGCTTAACATTTGATGACAAGCATACGCTCTTCCTGCATATCACGAATCGCAGACTGAATACCTTCACGACCCAGACCGGAATCCTTGACACCGCCATAAGGCATATTATCAACACGGAATGACGGAATATCATTGATAATCACACCACCGACATGCAGATGATCCCAGGCATACATCATCTTCTGCAGATTCTGGGTATAGATACCGGCTTGCAGACCAAAGCGACTGCTATTAATACAGGCAATTCCTGATTCAAAATCACTATACGCTTCAATAATGGCGACCGGACCAAACACTTCATTACGGTAAATTTCCAGTTGATGATCTACCTTTTCCAACAGGATCGGTTCAAACATCACACCTTTCACTTCACCACCGGTCAGTACATGGGCACCTTGCGCTACGGCATCTTCCATCCAGCGATGCAAACGTTTAGCTTCAGCTTCCTTGATCATTGGCCCCAGCAAAGTCGTTTCCAGATCCGGATCACCGGCTTTCAGATGTTGCAGTTTCTGAACCAGCTTGTCTTTCAGTTCTTCAAAAATATCCTGATGCACCAGAATACGTTGCACACTGATACACACCTGCCCTGCATGACCATAAGCGCCACCAATCAGACGGTCAATCAGCTGTTCGCTGAGTTCAGTATCTGGCTCAATCATTACTGCGGCATTCCCACCGAGTTCCAGAGTAACTTTTTTGCGGCCGGCACGGGCTTTCATATCCCAACCTACGACATCAGAACCAGTAAAGCTCAATAGTTTAAAACGGTCATCTGTGACCAGTACATCTGCCAGATCACGTGGACACGGCAGAATCGAAAACGCATTCTTCGGTAAATCAGTTTCTGCCAGAATCTCGGCAATTTTTAAGGCTGAAACTGGAGTCAGACTCGCCGGTTTCAACACGAATGGACAACCTGCAGCAATTGCCGGCGCAATTTTATGTGCAGTCAGATTTAATGGAAAGTTAAACGGACTAATCAGGGAAACAGCGCCAATCGGTACCTGTTTCACCATGCCCTGATAACCGGAAGCTGCGGCGGTGACTGCCAGAGGTAAAATACGCCCCTGATCCATTTGGGTGACCGCATCTGCTGCAATCTGGAAAGTATTGATCAGACGTTCTACTTCTGCGCCAGCTGCTTTACGTGGTTTGCCACCTTCGGCAATCAGGATTTCAGTCAGTTCTTCACGGATTTCATTAAACCGCTTCACACAATGCAACAGAATTTTCTGTTTCTGGAAAGGTTCCAATGCTGCCATTTCTGCTTCTGCCTGAGTCGCAGACTGAATTGCCTTTTCTAAAGTTTCAGCATCTGCCAGCGCGACACGTGCATAAAGCTCCTGACTATATTTATGTTTGACCTCCAGCCATTCACCCGTTTGTACCGGCTGTCCTGCCACATATAATGGATAGTCTTGATAATGTTGTGCTGCTGTCGATCCCATTATTCTGCCCTTCACATTAACATATACATTTTAGAAATTACCTATATCATGCACTTACTGATTACGTTTAAGAAGATGTATTTAGGTAACAAAATCGCTCAATTTAAAGAAAGCGTAAGGAAAATTAGAAATGCGTACACAATTATTCACTGCATTATTACTAGGATTAGGACTGAGCAGCATAGGCCATGCCGATGTGATTGGTCTTAAAACAGATGCCAGCTACTGGAATTTTGACGGTTATAGCCAGTCTGCAAATGCCAGCAAACAGGACCTGGATCGCCAAGGCACGGCACAACTCTCTGTCGCATTTGAACATCCAGTACCACTACTGCCAAATGCCAAAATCAAATATGTGAATCTGGACAGCAATAGCGAACAAAGCACCCCGCTGAATGCTGCCGATATCGAACTTAATAATATCGACTATATTCTGTATTATGAACTGCTGGATACCATTGTGCATGCTGATATCGGTGCTGGTCTGACTAATCTGGATGGTACAGTCAGAAATCTGAATGCAGGTGCCCTGACTCAGTACGATCTAGATGAATACAGTCCATTACTCTATGCTACAGCTGGGGTAAAACTGCCATTTACTGGCATGAGTGCTAAAGCTGAAGCGGTTTACAGTCACGGTAGCGATATCAAAAAGACTGATGTTCAGGCTGAACTGCAATATGACTTTATTGATAACCTGCTGGTTGATGTAGGGGCTAAAGTCGGCTATCGCATCATGAATATCGATGCCGAACAAAATAATGCGCCAGACTTGGAACTGGAATTTAAAGGTCCTTATGTCGGCTTAGATATACACTTTTAAGTAATATAATGAGTTATGGAAATCGGTCCTTACCCTGTAAGCCCAGACGTACAATGATAGATGTCATCGACGTCTATGCCAGCTTTCAGGTTTAGACTATTCTACAAACATACAGAGCAGGAAGCTCAAATACCTAAAAACAAGAAGAATAAAGCAGTGCACCAGGACGTGAGGTACGACAGGAGTTATACCTAAACACGAGATACGAAAAAAGCCCCAACAGGATGTTGAGGCTTTTTTTATCTATAAATTCTTAGCATTGTTTAACAGTTCCGAGCTAAAAATCCAACATTGTAAGAATCGCTTTGTTGTTAATCTGAAAATCCTCACATTTTTTGGGAACAGCAATCATGGTAAAAAAGGTCCTCTTTATTACTTCAAACCAAGGCGTTGAACATGATGAACTGGTCGAGCCTTTAAATTTTCTAAAATCCAAAGGATTTGAAGTGATTCATGCGGCAGAAAAAAATGAAGAGGTGGCGACTGTAAAAGGCGATACCAAAGCTGCTACCTCATATACGCCTGATACCAGTTTTGATCACGTCACGCTGGATGATTATGATCTCTTGGTTGTTCCTGGTGGCACTGTGAATGCAGATACGCTAAGAATCAATGAATCTGCCCAGAAAATCGTGCAGCATTTTGCTGATCAGCAAAAACCAATTGCCGCAATCTGTCATGCGCCATGGGTTCTGATTGATGCACAGCGAATTAAGGATAAAAACCTGACTTCGTACAAGAGCCTCAAACTGGATCTGGAAAATGCCGGTGGTAAATGGGTCGATGAACAGGTTCACCGCTGCAATACTGGCGACTGGGTACTGATTACTTCACGTAATCCGGATGACATTCCTGCTTTCAATGACGCTATCTTAAAAGAACTGGAGGGCGATGCTGCCTAAGTTCAAACCATAAAAAGCCTCCATCTGGAGGCTTTTTTATTTTCTTGATCTTATTTTATTTAAATGCCGCCTTTCAGGCTTTTTAGATAAGCCACTACATCTTTATTACCGGCCATTTCTGCCAGTTCCAAAGCGGTATAGGTACTGCGATGATCGACATCTGCGCCTTTGCTGACCAAGAGTTTGACTACTTCGAGATGATCATTTTCAGCAGCCGCCTGTAAAGCACTATAGCCTTCTTCATCGGCAGAGTTGACGTCCAGACCTTCTTGTAGGCCGTTCTCAACCTGTTCAACATCACCGATTGAGGCCCAGTACACCAGTTCAGGAAGATGAAGTTCTTCATCATCTTCAGGGATTGGGGAGAATGAGTTGAGTTTCAAAATTAAACTCCTTAGTTCTTTTATATAAAAATATGATAGATGTTATCAAAAACACTCTCTTCATATAAATTGTGAATATATCTTTTTAAAAATTAATTATCTAAATAAAATTGGTAACTTATAAATAATTATTTATTCTCTCTATTAATACCTATCCAATATCTTTGTTTTAACATAGGTAGAGTATCAATTTTTCCATCTTTTTTATCCCTATAATTTTGTGATAAAGAATATAAAAATGCCGAAATTCGGTGATTACCATCTAAAACCGTTATACCTTTATCCTTTTCTAGAAGTAAAATTGGAGGCTTAGGAAATACTTTCTTTGCTTCTAAATATTCTAAAACCGAATCAAACCTTTCTTTTAAATTATTAATTGATATTGAATAAACATTAGTTTTCCCTAAAACAGCGCCTTCTACCATATTAAGTAAGACTGATTTCCATTCATCACAATATTCATCTATTGGAATATAAGCTTCTATTTGATCCCATAGAATATTTTTCCAGTAATGTAATGGCTTATTTTGTAGTAGGTATTTCCAACGTCCAATAGCATTTCCTTCCTTATCCCAAGGCATACCATCACTTTCTACATAAGGTAAAAACCACTGTTCTAAAATATCAGTCGGGAAATTAGGTAATAATTTTTGAAGTTCTGAAATATGATTTGTCAATTTTCTCTCTCTCTTAAAAAATTAGTCATCTTTATAAATTTAATAATTTGATATTACTAATTTAACAATAAAAAAGTCCCCTTTCGGGGGCTTTTTTATTTCAAGCTAGGTTTTAAGCTTTTGCAGGAACGGTATCTGCTGAACCAATCTTTTCAGATTCATCATCATGCATGATCAGAGCAACTGCAATCGCTGTAATCAGTACCGGTAAACCCACTGCCATAAAGTTAAAGTGTGCAGGCAGGTTCATACCCAGTAAGCCACCAATCAGGATCGGGCCAACAATCGCGCCCATACGACCAATCGCAGATGACCAGCCAATACCTGTTGAACGTACTGCCAACGGGTAGAATTGTGCAACATAACTGTATAGCAACATTTGCGAACCAATTGATGCTGCACCTGCCAGGAACACCAGGATGTAAAGCAGGAACTGGTTAGATGCAAAGCCCATTGAGCTCATCACAATCGCCCCCATCATACCGAGGAACATCAATACCGGTTTCAGGTGGAAACGGTCAGCTAAAATACCACCGCCCACAATACCAACCACTGCACCCACGTTCATCGCCATCATGAACATCAGGCTGTTATCCATTGAGTAACCTGCTGCCATCATCAGCTTCGGTAACCAGCTGCTCAGTGCATACATGGTTAGTAGGCAAGTAAAGAAAGCTACCCAGAACAATAACGTATTTACCGCACGGCCACGACGGAACAGGCTCACCACGTTTGCTGCTTCAGGTACATTTTCCTGTGGCAGTTTAAAGGTGGTAGTTTCTGTAACACTTAGATTAGGAGCCAAACGACGTACAATTTGACGTGCTTTTTCCTGTTTGTTGTCTTTGACGATAAAGGCTAAAGATTCAGGCAGGAATTTCCAGATCACTGGTAATAAGAATAATGGAATACCTGCGATAAAGAACATGATTTGCCAACCAAAACTTGGGGTAAACCATGAACCTAATAAGGCAGCCATTACACCACCTACCGCATAACCACTAAACATGGTCGTCACTAGAGTACTACGCATTTTTTGTGGTGCATATTCAGAGGTCAGTGCCACCAGGTTTGGCATTACACCACCAATGCCCAGGCCGGCAAGGAAGCGTAAAATACCAAACTCAGTCGGGTTTGAAGCAAAACCGCCAGCAAAGGTCAGGCCACTGAATAATACGATACAGATCATGATGACTTTTTTACGGCCAATTTTATCTGCCAGAGAACCAAAGATCATCGCGCCAAACATCATGCCGGCAAGCGCAGTACTGGCAAGCATTCCCGCTTGAACGGCACTTAAGCCCCAGTCCTGCATTAATAAAGGTAAAACAACACCATTGATTGCTAGATCGTAGCCGTCAAACAAGATAATGAGTAAACACCAAGCAACTACATTGAAGTGAAAAGGCGTAAATTTCGCATTATCGACTACAGAATTTATATCTACTGTTTCCGTTGTCATCGTTCTCATCTCCCATGAGTACTTGTCCATAAAATCCTTATGAATATCCGAGGGAATATTCAAGTTTTAGCAATATACGTAAGTGAGATTTAGCGCACAATAAGACCAAATGATGGAGCTATTTCAGCTATAAAATAGCGGCTATTTGTGTGATTTATCACATTTTTATAAAGCTAAATAATTGAATATTTAGACATTTATTATTCTCATTAAAATGCCTATATAAATAGTCTATAGACCAATGATTTTTTGATTTATTCGATTTTTTATGAATGATTTTTACACTTGAAACAAAAAATCCCTTTCTTATGAAAGGGATCTTTTGACTCAATTCAGATTTATAGCAAGTTGATTGGCAAAAAGTGACTAGGTTTTAATAGAATTCAGCTTCTGTTTCGCCAGTAAGGTCTCAGCATTTCGTTCTGCATTCAGATCTTTACGTACAATCATAGCCACTGAAATCGCGCCAATAATGGCTGGAATCGCAACTGCCAGGAAGTTCATTTTATGTGGCAGCTCCATACCCAACAGGAATCCAATAATAATTGGACCAACGATTGCCCCCACCCGACCAACTGCAGACGCGCAACCAATACCAGTAGAGCGGATTGCCAATGGATAGTACTGAGCCACGAAACTATAGAGCAGAATACTACTACCAATTGCCGAAGCACCCGCAGCAGCGACTAACAGATAAATTACAGCCTGTGGAGAGTTAAAGCCTAATCCCACTAGGGATACAGCACCTAGCAGGAACATGCCAATAATGACCGGTTTCAGATGGAAACGATCCGCCAGAATACCGCCACCAATGGTTCCAACCACTGCACCAATATTCATGGCCATCAGGAACATCAAGCTGTTACCCAGAGAATAACCCGCTGCCATCATCAGTTTTGGTAACCAGCTACCCAATGCGTAGACCATAAGCAGACACATAAAGAAGCAGCACCAGAATAATAAGGTACTCATACTACGGCCCTGCTTAAATAAAGCAGCAATTGAAGCATCTGGCGCATGCACTTCATTCAGTACAAACTGGGTACTTGCAGTGACATTTTGCTCAGGACTGATCTGTTGAACAATTTTGCTGGCCTTTTCATTTTGCTGTTTCTTTACCAGGAAAGTTAAAGATTCCGGTAAATACAAATACAGGATAGGCAGCATCAATAATGGAATACCTGCGATATAGAACATGATTTCCCAACCAAAACTTGGGGTAAACCAGGCACCTAATAACGCCGCCATAATCCCACCGACTGCATAGCCACTAAACATGGTAGTCACTAAAGTACTGCGCATTTTTTGTGGCGCATATTCAGAAGTGAGCGCAACCAGATTCGGCAATACACCGCCAATACCTAAGCCCGCAATAAAACGCAGGATGCCAAATTCAGTTGGACCAGAGGCAAACCCGCCCCAGAACGTAAATCCACTGAATAAGGTCACACAAATCAAGATGACATTTTTTCGTCCAATTTTATCTGCCAGCATACCGAAGAGCATGGCACCAAACATCATGCCCGCCAGAGCAGTACTTGCAAGCATTCCGGCCTGAACTGCCGTCATATTCCATTCTTGCATCAGTAGGGGTAAAGCAACACCGTTGATTGCCAGATCATAACCGTCAAAAATAACGACAAATACGCACCAAAGTACGATCTTCAAATGAAAAGGTTTAAACTTTGCTTCATCCACTACAGCATTCACATTCACTGTTGTTGCTGTCATTTTTCCTCACCTCCAATTGTGAGCTTTTTTATTCTATGAAAAAATGAACGTTCATTCACTTTTGTATATAAAATGGATGATTCTTTAAACCTTGTCTACTGCAAAACTTACCAAGTTAGATTTTTTTAATAAAATTTAGGCTAAAGTCGTAGATCGAATATTTTTTATACAGACCAATAAGAAAATAAGACGAAGTTGATTAATTATACTTTTCACGTTATTTATATTTTTATTATTTAGGCACAATTAGGAGTATATTTACTTCTTTTCCTAGAAATCTCACGCATAAAAAAAGCCCTCTGCGCTAGCAGAGGGCTTTTGGAATAATGAGCTGGCGATGACTTACTCTCACATGGGAGACCCCACACTACCATCAGCGCTAAGAGGTTTCACTTCTGAGTTCGGGAAGGGATCAGGTGGTTCACTCTTGCTA